>JAWABM010000001.1:0-15338 GCA_038999215.1 Candidatus Aenigmatarchaeota archaeon
GGAAGCTCGAAGCGGACAAGGTCGTGTACGCGGCCAGGGCCTCGATGATAATCTCCGTGGTGGTCTTCCTTTCACTCGGCGCCGCGGCGTTACTGTTCGGAACCAACCCGATAATATTCCTTGTTGCAGCGGCCGTGTTCCCCCTCATATGCAACCAGCTCGTATCGGACTATCCCAAGAGCGTGGCGAAGCAGCGGGCACTTACGGCGCTGGGCACGTCGCCGCAGATAGTCGCGCAGCTGGCAGCCAGCCTGAAACAGAACCCGAACCTCGAGAAGGCGATGGAGTTCGTTGCCGAGCACGGCGAAGGGGAGCTGGCGGACGACTTCAGGAAGACCCTCTGGAGGATGTGGACAGGCAAGGTAAGCAGCGCAGCGGAAGCCTTGCCTGCGATAGCGGACAGGTGGGGCAGATGGTCAGAGGGCTTCCACAGGGCGATGTACCTGATAATATCCAGCCAGCACGAGAGGAACCCGGCAAGGAGAAGGTTCTCGCTCGACAGGGCTGTCGAGGCGGTGCTGGACGACATGCTGACGAAAATGAGGGAGTACTCCTATGGCCTGCACATACCGACGCTGATACTCTTCAGCTTCGGGATCATAATGCCGCTGATACTCATATCTTTGTTCCCGTTGTTAGGTTTCTTCGGCATACCGCTTTCCATCGAGGCCATAACACTCTTCCTGCTCGGCTCGATATTCGCCGTGTACACGTACTCGAACACAGTGCTCGGCAAGAGGCCCGTGACCTTCCCGATGCCCGATGTGAGGACGAAGGTGCCGCGAGGGTACCTGAGCATGTGGAACCATGTGCTGCCGGCTGTGCCGTTCTGCGTTGCAACAGGCCTGCTAATAAGCTTCCCCTCGATATTCTACCTTTTCACGCTGACCGGCGCGATAGCGCTGCAGGGGCCGTTCGGCGACTTCATAAGCTTCGTCAACACGATGCCGCTGATATGGGGCATAGGCCTGCCGCTGGCGCTGTACGCGTACGGCAGCAGCTGGTTCAAGAAAAAAGAGCGGGAGCGCATAGCGAAGATAAACAACCAGATACCGGACGCGCTCTACCATATAAGGAGCGTGCTCTCGGACTCGAGGCCGATGGAGGAGGCGCTCGACTTCGCAAGCAAAGCGCTCGGCAGGAGCGAACTGGGAGCCAGGCTGCGGGAGACCGTGAACATAATCAGGAGGAGGCACATAACCTTCGAAAGGGCTGTCATGGGCGAGGGCGGGATAGGCCATATTTCCAAGGCGGCGAACACGGCGTTCTCGCTGCTCATCGCCTCGATGAGGAAGGGTATAAAGAACGCGTCGCAGACCTGCGACGTCATTTACAGGTACCTCTCCAAAATAAAGAAAATAGAGAAATCGATGACGCTCATGCTCGAGCGCAACCTTTCGATGATGAGGCTGACCGCAATGGTCTTTGCGCCGCTGGTCTGCGCGATAATCGTAGTCCTGTTCCAGCTGATACTGAAGGGCGTGACCGGAGCGTTCGAGAGGTTCCAGGTCATGGGCTTCATGCCTATAATGCCGATAAGCTCGCCCTCGATACCCACGCCCGTGCTGCAACTGATATTAGGGCTTTATTCGCTGGGCCTCAACTTCGTGCTCATAAGGTACATCTCCATGGTGAGGCACGGCGACGACCCTGTGGCCATAAACCTGGAGCTGGCCAAATCCACGGCGATATCGCTCACGCTCTTCACAGCAGCTTTAATAGCGTTGTGGACCTTATTGATTTAGGGGAGAGCAATGGAAGGGCTTCCGTTCAAGTACATCGTGATGCTGATTGCCGCAGCGCTGGTAGTGGGCGCCCTGATGATGGCGCTGGACCTTCTCACGGCCACGGCGAAAGCCACCACGAGCTCGGCGAACGCCACGCTGATGGACGCCCTGAACAACTCGCTCAGCCGGGCGGTCAAAAGGACGCCGTGATATTATGTATTTAAACCTTAGCCAACAAATATTTCGTATGCGAAAGATGAAGGGGATAGAGGGGCTGCCTCTCAAGTACATTCTGATAATCCTTGTGGCGGCGCTCGTGATAACCGCAGTTGTGACTATAATCAATACCATTACCATGCAGGCCATGCTCAGCACGAACCAGACCCTGGCCATAATGAACGAAACGACGAGCCACGCGCTGGACATACTGAGGAACACCACCTAAGGCTTATATCTTTTCGTCCTGAACTTCTATTGTGAAAGGGCTAGAGGTAATGCCGATAAGGTTCATCGCCGGGCTGGCCATAATAGCCATGGTGGTGAGCGTCGGCTTCTACGAGCTGAACACGTACGTGGAATTCAGGAAGCAGCAGAAGTTCAAGGAGGAGATGGTGGGCTTCTACCAAACCATACGCACCATGCAGAGCCTTGGTGACTACGGGAGCTTCACCTCTGTCCAGCTGCACGTGCCCAAAGGCTACCTGCTCCAGATAGACAACGCCACCAACAAGCTGATCGGCACGCTCGACACAGGCGAGATATACGTGATAAACCTCACGGCGGACGTGACCAACATCTACCTGCCGGCCGGCTGCGCGCCTTCGGGCTGCCTGATGGGAGAGGCCGAGTACGAGCTGAGGCTGGCGTACGGGCAGCCCGAAAATCCGAAGAACTTCACGGTGGTGTTCGTATGATAGACTGGTTCGTCTCGAAGATAGGCATGCTGCTGTTCGTGGCAGTGGCAATGGGCCTGCTGATAGGCTTCGCCAGCATGCAAGCGGGCTTTTTCGAGCAGGAGAAAGACGCGAGAGCAGCAGAGGACGTGGCCAGGCTGATAGACGCTGCCGCTGACGGCGGGTCAGTGACATACCGCCCAGACATAGGGAACTACACTCTCGTCGTGAACAGCAACCGCCATTCCGTCGCCGTCAACGGCCATGAGAGGTTCTTCTATGCGAACGCCAGCGACGCCACGATAACAGGGAAGGACGCGATAAAGATAGAAGGGAGAGGAGGCAATGTCACGGTCTCTTAAGGGCGAACTCGGAGAGGAGGTCTTCGCCGTGATATTCATCATAGCCCTGATATTCGTGTTCATAATGTCCGTTCTTGGGGCGTATACGAACTACCTGAACATGCAGGAGACCATAAGCTCCGGCCGCATCGCGAGCGAGCTGGCCGAAAGCATGTTCTTCTCTAACCAGGGCATCATAACTGAGGAGGCCTGCCAGAGCCTGAACAGGACTTACGGGAACCTGTCGAACGTCCGAATAGATATATTATATAGGCAGGAAAACGGCCTGAAAAACTGCTCCGCCGGCTCTGTTGCCGAAGGGGACCAGGCAGTTGCTTCGATGCCGCTGCTGATTGCAGCGGACGGAAAATACTATCCTGGGAAGGTGAGGGTGCATGTTGGGACAGGCTAGCATGATAGACATCCTGCTGCTGGGGCTGTTCATCTCGTTCGTGCTCATAGGAGGGGCGGTGTTCATAGGCCAGGAGGAGCTCAGGGCGCAGTCTGGCAAGGAGGAGGCAGTGTACGCCCAAGGCATGCTCATCACCGCGCTGCAATGGCGGAACGCAACGCTGTCGAACATGACTGGCAGCGAGCTCATAGAAGCCTGCTTCTGCGGGGACGAACGGCAGCCGTTCAACGGCACTATGAAGGCCATGGAGCAGGTCATGAACTGGACCAACAGGGACGGCTACAACTACATTTTTTACGTTGAGGCGAAGAACGCCACGTGCGGCGGCCGCAACGAAACGCTGAGCATATATGACAGGCAGGCGACAATCTGCGCGAAGCACCTGCCCTCGATAGCGCATTCCACGCATATGATATTCTGCCCGTCGGACGGCAAAAGGGTCGTGCTGGAATATTATATGGGCATATGGCCTTCCTGGAAGGACCTACCATTGAACTGCACCTAGGCCGGTTCTGCAGCCAAGTCCAGGAAAAAGCCGAGCTCATACCCGCTTATGCCCAGCTTCTTGAGAATTTCAGGCAAAGGCCTGACGCCGGTGAGTTTGTGCAGCTTCCACAGCTGCCATTGCGCGGATTCCGCTTTCTTGCCGGAGTTGTAGTCAATGAAAAAAAAATGGAATTCGCCCGGCGGTTCAGCGCGGTATCGTAATTAATTACCAAATAGAATAGCAATGCTTCCATCCTACGCTTTTCACCGTGAAAAGCGTTAATTTAACGAAGGATTGGCGCGATGCCCACTTAAAGTTTTGCGTGCATAATCTTTGCATGAACGGGGGGCCGAAGAACAGGGAAGTGCACTACGTCCTGAAAAGGAAGAAGGGCGCAAGCGGCAAGGTCTCGTATGAGTACGCCATAGTCTCGAACAACATGTATCTCGGCAAGTACAACCAGACATGGAAGAACTACGAGGTGGTCGGCAAGTTCTCGCACGAGATGGAGATAAACTGCTATTGCGACCAAGCCAACCTGGCCGAAAGGCTGGACTCGCTGGGCGAGACAATACCCCAGGAAAAGGACAACCTCAAGGCCATAAGGGAAAAAGTGTTGGAGGGAAAAACTCATGCTGGCAAGCAGGGCTGAAGTGGAGAACCTGAAAGACATGGTAAAATCTCTGTCCAGGAGCGTGGAGGACCTGACAGCAGAGGTAAAGCTGCTCAGGGAAGAGGTCGAAAGGCTCAGGGAATAGCTACTTCCTGTATTGGCCGCCGCACTCGCCCCTGTAGAAACCCCATTCCTCGCATTCATTGCCGTCTGGGAAGACGCATATGCCCATCTGCCCGCCGTCTGGCGCGGCCACTATCTTCACAGTATAACCCATGCCGGCGCAGTAAACTGACGCAGGATTGGCCAGGGTCGTGCGGTTGCCGGGGAACTGCGTTTCAGCAGGCCGCGCTGAAAGCAAGAGGAGAGCGACAGCGATGAGGACCGCGGATGCGGCCAAAAGCAGGTACATCCTCTGCCTCTTTCTCATGCACTAGAATTCGCCATTCTTCCCTAAAAAGCTTTCGAGGGAATCAGGCCCTCGCGGGAACAAGCAGCCTGGGGTCGTACATCTCAGGATGCCTCTCGTTCAGCTCAACCATCCTTGCGACAAAGTACTGCATGGCCGCCTGCCTGAGCTCCTCGCCCTTCAGGTGGCTGTTCTCGGGCTTTCCCATGAAGTCCAAAGTGTAGATTGTGTACAGGGCTATCTCCAGCTCTTCTGGCGCGTAATCGCCCCTGCTGAGGAACAGCTCCTCCGCCTTGCGGTCCAACGGGACCCTTGTTTCGGTCATCATGAATCCCCTGAAATGGGGGGTGGGGGGCGCGGGACAGGCCGCTTTAGGCCAGCCCGGCCCCCTCGCAGACCCAAAAGAAGTTCTTTGTTTGGGGTCTGCCGAATGGTCTTTTCCGATTACTTGAAAATCACCGGTATTCCCAGCGCGTTCTCTGTCTCCCTGGATGCCACTTCGCTCTTCTCCATGGGTCCGAGCAGGTACGGCGACTTCACTCCTGTTATTATTGCTATCACCTGCACCTTGCCGGCGTATTCCGGCATTATCCTTGCTCCCCAGATGACCTGCGCTTCCGGCGAGAGCCTCTTGCTTATCAGCTCTCCTGCCTCGTTTATCTCTGCTAGCGTGCAGTCGGGCCCGCAGACAACGTGCACCAATGCTCCCATCGCGCCCGCATAGTCCACTTCCAGCAACGGGTGATTGATCGCCTTCAACACCGCGTCCTTTATCCTCGACTGGCTGTCGCTTTCTCCCACGCAGATGGCCGAAACGCCGCCGCACTTCATTATCGACTTCACGTCGGCGAAGTCCAGGTTGACCAAGCTAGGCACTGTTATTGTCTCTGTGATGCCTTTTATCATCATAGAGATCAGTTCGTCCGCCAATGCGAATGCCTGCGCCAACGGCATGTTTCCTGCGTATTCAAGCAGCTTCTGGTTTTCTATCACGACCACAGTGTCTGCGACCTGTCGCAATGCGCTCAAGCCGTCCTCGGCCTTGTTTATCCTGGTTCCTTCCATCTTGAAGGGCATTGTAACGGCTCCGATCACTATCGCACCGAGCGATTTTGCCATCTCGGATACGACAGGCAGCGAACCTGTTCCGGTTCCTCCTCCGAGACCTCCTGTCACGAAGACCAGGTCCACGCCCTCGAGCATCTGCTTTATCTCGTTCCTGCTCTCCTCGGCAGCCTTCTTGCCCACCTGCGGGTATCCTCCTGCTCCGAGACCGCGCGTCGTGTCCTTTCCTATAAGGAGCTTCTTGTGGGCCTTTGTTATGCTCAAGTGCTTCGCATCGGTGTTGAGCGCTATTATGTCGGCCCCTGCCGCTCCCATCTCAGACAGCCTGGTTATCGTGTTGCATCCTGCGCCTCCGCAGCCGACGACCATTATCTTGGCCTTGTGCAGCTGTATGTCGAATTCCTCGGATGCCTTCTGCTCCCAGTCTATCCTTTCTGCCTGCTCTATCCTGCCCTGTGTTCCGGGCGCCACTGCGTTCGATGCCTTTCCTCCGAACGCCTTGTCAAAAGCGGACTGTATAAAAGAGTCCATATTTTGATTCCTCCTTGCATGTTGACTATCAAGCGGTATGCGCTTGTGCGCATCTTTTTGGTGTATTCTTCATCAGCGAAATGCTTTTATATCAAGCAGCATGATATTTCCTTTAGAACAAGGCTCGTTTGCCCAAATGAGCTGCAATTGATACGTTAGACTGGAGTGAACTTACACGTTGCCCAACAGGTAAGTTTGCCCGAACTTACATGCGAACGAACATTCACGTGAACTTTGCCCAAAGTTGCGTGAACGAACCAATTAGTTTTTTCTTTAAGGCTATATAAAGCGATTTGTATAGAATAAAATATACTTCAATTTATAATGTTTTTCGGCCTGCTTTGGCGTTTTTTGGGAAAAAATCATAAATTTTTCAACTTCATCCAAGAGCTATGCCACAAGTAATGGCCGCCGAAGCCAAGCAAGGAGCATCTGGAGGCTTTGCTGGCAGACGAGAATGCCTTTCCCTGAAGAAAAGCTTTTAATTATTAATAACCTATGACAAATCTTAATACATGCCCAGGTAGCTCAGCGGAAGAGCGTCCGGCTGTTAAGAAGCGCCGCCGCTTCATCAGCGGAAGGGCTTCAGACGGGAACCGGCAGGTCGCAGGTTCAAATCCTGTCCTGGGCGCCATAATGGTGACAGAATGAGAAAAATGCTCGCAATGGCGGTTCTGGCCGCGCTTGTCTGCGGCTGCATAGGCCAGACCGGAACGGACAGCACGCCCACGAAAGGCGTTGACTATACCAAGCAGGAAAACCTTGAAGTTGCCAAAGGCGACACGGTTTCCGTATATTACACCGGCACTTTCGTGAACGGTACTGTTTTTGACAGCAATGTGGGCGGCCGGGCGCTGACTTTCCGGGCGGGGATGGGGCAGATGATACCGGGCTTCGACAACGGGGTCATAGGCATGAAAATGAACGAGGAGAAGACGCTGACCCTGCCGCCTGAGCAGGCGTACGGCACAGGCAGCCACCCGCTGGCGAACGAGACACTGGTATTCAAGGTAAAGGTAGTGTCGATAAGCAAGTAGCTACTTCTGAAGGACGTTTATCATCCTCAATGTGCTGTGCCTTTCCTCAAAGTCCGATAGAGGGAAGGCGTGAGGGAGATTGACCCCTTCGAAGACGTCGACCTGGGCCAGGCCAGCCGCCTTGGCCAGTTCTGCCATGTCAAGGCCCATGTCCCTGCCGCCTACCCTGAAAAACGGGGATATGACGACGGCGCGCGAGCCCTTCCTGAGCACCTTCGCGGCCTCCTTCAGGAAAGAGGCGTAGAGCGGCCTGACCTCATCTAGTATGGCTTTTGCATCGGCAAGGCATGGCCTTTCCAGAAGCGGCCTGCCCAGATAGGGCTCAGTGACTATGGCGTCGACCGAGCCCGGGCTGAAAAGGTCCGATAGCTTCTTGGCGTCGCCGTGCCTGATCTTCTCCTCAAGGCTGCCCATGCTCAGGCCATACTCCTTTTGAAGCCATTCCAGGTTCTTCCTGCAGTCAGGGACGCATTTGGGGTCGATGTCTATTCCCCTTATGTCAAGGCCCAGAAGGCACGCCTCCATAAGTATGCAGCCTATGCCGCAGAAGGGGTCCAACAGCACGCCTTTCGGCATGGAGAGGTTTATCATCATCCTGCACAGCCTCGGAGATATCGAGAATATGGTCCTCTGCACAGGCTTGCCCACGTCCCTTTTCATGAAATCAT
The DNA here is from genome assembly GCA_038999215.1 of Candidatus Aenigmatarchaeota archaeon. Taxonomy (GTDB): domain Archaea; phylum Aenigmatarchaeota; class Aenigmatarchaeia; order Aenigmatarchaeales; family JACQIB01; genus JAWABM01. The sequence goes on from JAWABM010000001.1 coordinate 8,184, forward strand.
CAGGATTGTGGACAGCGACCGTCTTCGCCAGCCTGAAACCGCCTGCCCTGAGGGAAAGGAACTCGGCACCCTTCTGCAAAAGGCGCTTTTTCAGAACTTCTGTGTGCGTGAGCGGTTCGTCCGAATGGATGTAGCCTGGGCTGAGGCCGACCTCCTTCATCCTCTGCTTGAGCAGCTCAGGAAAGAAGTTCTGGTCGGACTTTGACCCGTAAGCGCTCACCGCGAACAGGGGCTTCTCCGGAAGCCCGACGAACAGCTTCTCGAAGTCCAGGCCGTTCATCTCAGCGGAGATGTCCCGGTGACCGCGCTTGCCTGTGACAAAGAAAACCTCGGCTATTTTAAGCGTCCCGCCAAGGCCCTCAATCATGCCTTTCGGCAGGGCCTTTGCCTCAATGACAATGAACTCGTCGGAATAATCGGTCACCTCGAAAGCGACGCCCCTGGCCCTGAGGAAGCAGACCAGCTCTGCGGCCGAAAGGTCGAAGTTCTTGCCCAGCACGAAAGCGAATTCCGGCATGCCTATTATTCAGCAGGCAATCCTTTAAATTAGCCCGGCAGGGCGGGATAGAAGACGTCGAGAAGGTAGTCGTGCTTCATGCCCTCTATCTCCCTTGTCGCGACCCCCTGGCGCGCCAAGGCAGCGGCCATCCTGTCGACGCAGCCCGTCTGCTGGTCGTTCGAATAGAGGCCGCATATCTCGGCAGTCGCGCCCTTCCCCAGCAACGCCCTTATTGCAGCGGCAGCTGCGCGGAAGCCTGTCTCAGGCCAGCATTCGACGAGAACCATCTCCTTTTCCGAGATGTCCGGCCTGATGGCCCTCGGCACGCTCTTGTAAAGCTCCCTAAAGTATTCCCCGTCAATCTTCGCCCTCTTGAAGCGCGGATGGCGCAGGAAGTAGGCCATGTTCTCTCTCCTGCTGAGCCTCCATTGCGGCAGATGGACGCCCTCGGCGTCGAGCTTTATCAGGCGGTAGCTGTCATAAATTCCTGCCTCGCGATCAAATTCGTCGACATCGATGAAATCATTGGAGTAGTTGTGCACTATTATGGTGCCGTTGCCCCTTTCCTCGCGGAGCCTCTTGCCTATCCTGCCTGTCAGCTCGCGGACGACAGAGCCGTCGCTCAGCTCGCACATGAAGTTCGGGTGCTGGACAATGAACGCATGGCCGTATTTTTTCATGAGAAGAGTTCGGAAACAAAGGATTTATGCTTTTCCGCCCAATATTTCCGTCATGGCAAAATATCAGGTTAACATGCGCGGCAAGGACCTGGAAGGGAGCATAGACACCATAGTCAGCAGGCTCAGAAGGAGGCTGCCGGACAAGGGCTACAAGGCCGATGTCAGGAAGAACAGGGACGGCAGCATCGCCATAGACACCGAAGCTCCGTATGCCGCCGTTGACGAGGCGATGGGCACGATAAGGCAAAACATGGTCGGGCCCAGAGGCATGTGGATGACTTACAACATCAGCGAGCTTGACGAGAACGGCGTGAAGAAGGAGGAAGAGGGGGAGGAAAGCGCGCGCCACGAAAAGGAAATAGAGAGCATCGCCAGGACGTACAACATAATTCTTCAGAAGAAGGACGAGGAGATAACGCAGCTTAACGAGGCGAAGAGGGCGCTGGTCAGCATAAAGGAGCAGAAGGACCAGCAAATAGCCGACCTGCAAGAGGAGCACAGGAAGAAAATTGCGGAGCAAGAGGAGAAATACAACAAGCTCAAGAGGGATTATGAAGCGCTCTCCAAGATGATCGAAGGCATAGGCAAAAAGGAGGCCTGCACGACCGAGGCCTGCCTCAGGGAGCTCGAGGAATATTCGCTCGCCCTCGAGTCGGCGGACGTGAAAATGGACAACGTTGACCTAGGGACGGCGCTTGAGGCGGCGAAAATGAGCCTCGACGACTGGCTCAAGACAAACGGCGCAGATAATGCGCCTGAGCAGGAGCTTGTCAAATGGACCGACTCGGAATATTGCAAAACCGCCTTGGCAAATTATGAGAAGGCGCGCGCGGAGAACGCATATATACTGAAAGCCAGGAGCGGGGAAGCTGGCATACCGCCGAGCCTGCTCGAGATACTTGAGAAAAGCGCGGATTTCGAGGGCAACAGGGCGCTCATAGAGGAATTCGAAGCCAAGAAGGCCGAATACGACGCTAAGGCAGAGCTGCACGAAAAGGCCAAGAAGCTGCGCCGGGCGCATGCGAAGGGCGCCGAACTGAAGAAGGCCCTGGAAAGCATCAGCCGTGAAGTGCCGTTATACCTTGAAATGAGGGCTGGCATGGCATGCACCCTTACCCTGCCCGTCATGCAAACCGAAGAGCACGGCGCCATAGCATCCGCCATAATCGAAAGCGTTTCGCAGACAGGCAAAGGCAACCGGATGAAGAATAACGAGATGCTTGCTTTCGACCTCGGCCAGAACCCAGAAGGGTTCGACATAATCGGTATCAAGAAGGAAATCGATGATAAGCTCGGAAGGGGCTTCGGGCTGAAGGCAAGGCTCTTTGTGAACTATTGCTGAGCCCACGAAACAGCTCCTTTTATAAGTTACTACCGCCTAATAATTATCAGGTGAAACCTGTGAGAGGGGATCTAGAAAATAACGGATTCTCAGGATCTGCGTAGTTTCACCGCTAAAGTCGATTCAAAAGGAAGGATTCTTGTCCCGAAGCCAATAAGGCTGCTCTATTCCCTTGACCGAGACTCGGTCGTTTCGCTTCATGTTGCCCAGGTAGCTCAGCGGAAGAGCGTCCGGCTGTTAAGAAGCGCCGCCGCTTCATCAGCGGAAGGGCTTCAGACGGGAACCGGCAGGTCGCAGGTTCAAATCCTGTCCTGGGCGCCAAAGCTTAAAAAAGAGGCAGGGCTAATAGAAGGTGATTGAAATGTTCATTGCGATAACCGAAATACCGAAGCATGACGGCAGAGAAGTGGCGCTGCGCGGCTGGGTGCAGCGCAAGCGCGACCAGAAAGAGCTAGTATTCATCATACTGAGGGACGCGACCGGGACAGCCCAGCTGGCCTGCAAGGGCCTGCCTGAGGCCAAGAAAGCCACAATCGAGAGCTCTATAGAAGTCATCGGAACAGTGAAAAAGGACGAGCGCGCTCCCGGCGGATACGAGATAAAGGCCGAGAAGATCAAGATTATAGGGCTGGCAGAGCGCTGGCCAATCGAGCAGATCAAAGGCAAGGAGCTCACGGAGGAGTTTCTGCGCGACATGCGCCATCTTTCGATAAGAGGCTCCAAGCTCACCGCAATGCTAAAAGTGCGCTCGGCCGTGTTCCAAGGGCTGAGAAAGTTCTACGAGGAGCGCGGATTCTTTGAGGTGCAGTCGCCCATATTCACGACCGCCGGCTGCGAGGGCGGGTCCACCCTATTCAAGGTTGATTATGGAAGCAAGAAGGTGTATCTTTCGCAGAGCTGGCAGCTCTATGCGGAAGCGATGATATACTCGCTGGGGAAGATATACACGATTTCACCGTCGTTCAGGGCCGAAAAATCAAGGACGGTCCGCCATTTGTCAGAATACTGGCACCATGAGATGGAGGCCGCCTGGATGGGCTTTGACGAGCTGCTCGAGTTCGAAGAGGACCTGATAATTTTCATAGCCAAGTACGTGCGCGAGCACTGCGCCGCTGAATTGAAGGAATTGGGAGCCGATTTCAAAAGGCTTGAAGGCATAAAGAAGCCATTCATGAGGATGACCTACGCTGAAGCCACCAAAAGGCTCGGCAAGAAGCACGGCGACGACATCACGGACAAAGAGGAGCGCGAGCTGCTCAAACTGATGGGCGACGCCCCGATGTTCCTGACCGCGTTTCCGCGCGACATGAAGGCGTTCTACATGAGGCCCGACCCGAAGGACAAGAAGACCGTGCTGGCGGCGGACTTGCTTTTGCCGGGCGTGGGGGAAACCATCGGCGGCAGCGAAAGGATAATGGACGAGAAGGAGCTGCTCGAGAGCCTGAAGATGTTCGGCCTGAAGAAGGAGGATTACGAATGGTACCTTGACCTGCGACGCTTCGGAACCGTCCCGCACTCCGGGTTCGGCCTGGGCATAGAGCGCCTGCTGATGTTCCTCACGGGAGTGCCGCACATATTCGACACCATAGCCTTCCCGCGCACGCTCGACAGGGTCACTCCTTAAGGTTAAATCCTTTTCTTGGCAGAATTATCTAATGCTTTCGGACAGGGACATACTGAAGCTCATGGAATCGAAAGACATAGTCATATACCCGTTCTATGAGGACTGCCTTGCGCCGGACGGATACTACGTGCACATAATGCCGATAGTCAAATTCTACAGGGGGTATGGGGAGCTGAATTTCGCGGGCAAACAGGAGGATTTCGAGAAGAAGCACCTGAAGAAGGTCGATCTCTCCAACTCGGACTACAAGCTGAAAATAAGGCCGCAGGAGAGCGCGCTGGTCGCGACGTTCGAGGAGCTGGGCGTCTCGAAGAGGGTCGGAGGGAAGTTCATACCCTCGATGGTGTCCAGGGTGCCTTTGCACATCTCCGAAGGAGTGCTGGTCCCGGGATGGAACGAAAGCGCGCCCGGCGTCTATACTGTGTGCCTGACGAACCTGAGCCCGAGCAAGACAATCTGCATAGAGGCGAGCTACAAGAAGGACAACAAGGTCTATTGGGGCGACCAGATAGGAAGGATAAGGTTCGAATACCCGTCGTCCGACGTTATGAAAGGGTATGACGAGTCCGTCTACAAGTACCCGCGCGCACGCGAGCCGCAGGCTCCGGTTTCGTGGATGAGGTTCAGCGAGCTGAAGAAGAGGGGCATGCCCCTGGACCCAAAGACAGCTCCGGAAGGCTCTAAGCTGGCCGTCGACGTCATAGAGAGCCTTGACGCGTTCTCGGAAGATGGCAAGCGGCGGAAGAAATAGGATTATTAAATCCCCAATACAACTTCTAAATGGGCCCGTGGCTTAGCATGGATAGAGCGCCTGGCTTCGGAGCACCCTTTTAAGAAAAGGCTGCACCGAAAAACCGCGGAGAAACCAGGAAATCGGGGGTTCGAATCCCTCCGGGCCCGCCAAACCTTCTTTGACAAAGAAGCTTTACCAAAAAACGAAAAACACGCATTAAAAGAAAGAGTTTCGAAACATCCTTTGCAGGAGAAGAATGCTTAAATACCGCCCAAGCGACCATCTGTATTCCAAGGAGGTGAAGCAGATGAGGCATGAATCAGGGCTCAGCGAAAAAACCAAGGAAATAGTCCACAGGATGCTCGACAAGGGATACAACACCACATCGATAGCATGCTACATAGGCGTGGACCAGGCAAGGGTCGACACGGAAGTGAGCAATTACAAACATTCGAAGTCCGATGGATACATAAAAATCGCGAAGGAAGCATTGGGATTCGCATAATTCTCATGATTTTTCGGCGGCATTTTTTCTTTTTTTTCATTTTTGCAGGATTGTTTTATAAAATTCCTTATAATTTATAAGGAGAGAAATATTTATTGCACAATACAAATAGCTTTTAAATGCGTTCCGCAAGAAAATGATGCGGATTGCCATGAAAAGAATAATCCATACGCCATCTTTGTCAAACAAGATAGCCACAGGATTGGACATGGGAATAACCTTTGCTGTCGAGCAGGTCGGGATGACATTGCACCTTCCTTTCTGGCATCCTGTGATACTGGGCGGCGTAGCTGGAATAACCTGGGCGCTCTTCAAATGGAAGGACGACATAACAAGCGCCTTTGTGAGCACGATTGAGGCATTCCAATTAAGGGAAGGCTATGCCTACAAGAAGCCGCAGCACGTCGTGCTGTTCGACAAGTGCAGGCAGAAACTTGTCACCAAGCCTGTAAGGAGAAAATACAGAGGCCAGCCCATACTCCTTGTCGACCAGGACGGGGCGAACTGAGCGAGGCCGAAGTGCACAAGCGGGTGCTGGACGCGCTCGAGCCTATGCTGAAGGATATGAATTAAATCTTTCTTACCAGCAGTTTCATATCATAGGCAAGGTCCAGGAGCTCCAAGGGGACATCCAGGTATCTTCCCCTCTCCGTGGCATGGAAGGCCGGCATGTTCAGCTTCGCGATCTCATCGGCATGCCTCAGCCTCTTGAGCGCTCCGCCGCATCTTTCGGTCTTCTCCTTCTCGCGGCAGCGGCCGGCCGCGCAGTTCGTGCCGGCGCCCGCGAAGACCACGGGGGCGACCAGCTTCGAAGCGACAAGCATGCCGTAGGCAAGCGAATTTATCTCCCCCTGGGCCCTTTCGCACAGCCTCTGCGGAAAGAAGCTGTTGAGAAGCTCGGTCGCGTTGCAGGAAAAATAAAGGGAAGTCGTTATCCTCTGCGGCAGGACATCCCTTGCCTCCTCCTCCGGCACGCCGAGGGCAATCAGCTTCTCATAATCGCCATAGCTCCTGTCGCTGGACTCGTTGTACAGCCTTAGCGCCTCAGGGTTGGAGGCAACGCCTTTGGACGGCTGCCTGAAGGACTTCTTCTTCAGCATCCTGTGGCTCTGCTGAGAATAGGAGCCGTGCCTGTGGCGGACGAGCTGGTGCGAGCACACTCGCGAGATGTCGTCGACCATGAAGGTGAGTATGTTGTGCTCCAAAGTGCTATAGTGGCGGACATCGTTTATGTATTCTATCGTTCCCTTGACCTGCTTCTCTCCGAGTTCGTCCCTGTCCACGCACTGCTCCGAACGGCAGGTCCTTGCCGCTGCAGCGGCAATCTCGTCGATGAACGGGGAATAGTTCGTGAGCGCAAGTCGCATGCACATTATGCGCTGCGAAAAGATTTATGCTTTATCCGCCGAAGATGAACCCGCCGCCCGATGGTATCAAACGTTGGAAATCTTCTATCGGTATCTGCTCTATCAGCGCCGTGTCCTCCGGCATGGACTTGATCAGGATCTTCCTCTTTATCTCAGCCGCGAGCTGCGGCTGCTGGACCGCGCCGGGCCTGATTGTGACGAAATAGTCGGCGTTCTTGTTCAGCGCCTGGACCGAGCCGGCAACGGCCTTGGCGACGCGGTTTCCCTCCTTGTCCTTCTCTATCATAACGCCTATCGAGACCTTCAGCTCCATCTTCTTCATGAAGTTGCGCTTATGGAAGATGAACGCGCCCTTGGGCAGGAACTCGCCGGCCTTAGGCGTCTTGGAGACGTCCTCAGGCTTTG
>JAWABM010000001.1:15348-62972 GCA_038999215.1 Candidatus Aenigmatarchaeota archaeon
TTTCCAGGCCGACGAGTAGGCCGCAGCGAACTCGCCAGCCTCCCTTATCGCAAGCGGGCTCACCTCCCTGCCTTCGGATTTCACTATGGTGAAAGGCGCGCCTGTTATGTCGGCGTGCAGGACTATGTCGCCCGGCTCAAGATGCTTCTTGAACAGGACTTCGTTCTGGGTGGCATCGCGGCCCGCGACCACAAGGTAGCCGTCGCTAGTCCTCATCCAGCGGAACTTCTCGAACCACTTGCCGCGCCTCCTTTTTACTGGCGCTTTTTTCTCCTCCCTCCTTTTCATACTTTCCTTTGAGAGCTTGGCAATATCCCGACGCGTCCTTGCCAGGGCGGCCTTGGTCGCTTCCATCTTTTCTTTGGCCCACTTCGCCTCATCAAAATAGCACTGGGCGTTCTCCTGTGCCGACTTCCTGAAATCAATCTCGACCTCTGTTTTCTTGGCCATGGCTATCGCCGGACCGGCAGGTCATACCTGATTATCAGCGCGATGGCGAGCATCGCGAATCCTATCAAGAATATTATCAGCCATAACCATTGCAAGACTGCATCGATTAGGAACTGATATGACGGCGCAGCCTTTTCGGATATCATGGGTGCCTGCGCCACTCCTTCATATCCTGATGTTTCCCGCATTGCGCCAAGCTGCGCAGGCAAAGCGAAGCTCATAAAGAACGTAATCCCCGCGAACATGAATATCACCCCGAGCGTCAGTAACACGTTGAACTGGACCGGGAACTGCGGCTTCACCAGGCTCCTGCCCTGCCTGGTCAGTTCGTAATATATCCATTTCCTGCCCGTGCGCCTCTTCTCAACCAGCCCTGCGGACTCGAGCTGCCTGAGATGCTCCACTATCGTGGAGGCCGCCATGCCCATCTCCTTGGAGAGCTCCGATGGCATCTTCCTTCTCTCGATCAGGCTTTTCAGTATGTCCACGCGCGTGTCCGAGGACAATACCTTGATTGTCCTTTTGTCTATGTCCATGAAAATATTATTTCCACGCGCGATTTAAATAGTTTCTTATCGTTCGGCGCAAAGCTAACGATTACTGAAGCTTATAAAAGAGGGCTTTAGCAGTTCTTAATAGGGTGAAAAGGATGAAAATGAGCGAAATAATGAAAGACAAGAAAAACGTCGCAATAATCGCGCTGTGCGCGATATTGGCAGTCTACTTCTTCGGCAGCATAGGAGCTATGAATTCGCCGTACAGGACGGACTACTTCTATGCTGAAGGGGGGCAGATGGCGCCAAGCGCATCATCCTACGAGACCAAGTCATTGGGGGCGCAGCCGACAGGAACGCGAACGAGCACCGAAACGCTCGAGCCGGGAAGCAAGGTAATACAGAACGCGAACATCCTGCTAGAGGTGAAGGATGTGGACACGGCATTCTATGGCCTGAAGGGCATTGCCTCGGATTTCAACGGCTTCGTTGCGGATTCCTCTGTAACCGAGAGCTACGGGACGAAGAGCGGATACGTGGTGATCAGGGTGCCGAAAGAGAGCTTCAACGCCGCCGTGGAGAAGGTCAAGACATTCGGTACGGTGAAGAACGAGCACGTGACGGCTGACGACATAACCGAAGAATACGTGGACCTTACCTCGAGGCTCAACAGCCTGAAGGCCAGCGAAGCGAGGCTGATTGCGCTGCTCGACAAGGCTGAGAACGTGAGCGATGTCATGGAAATAGAGAGGGAGCTGACGAACCTCCGGGAGAGGATAGAGGCGCTCGAGGGCAGGATAAGGTACCTTGACAGCAGGGTGGACATGTCGACGATAACCGTGAACATAAGGGAACCGCAGGGAATAACGTCCGAGTTCAACCTGATAGAGGTGCTCGGAGAATCGGCGAGCGGCTTCATAGATTCGACGAGCTTCATAATAGTTGCCGTCGGAGGACTGCTGCCTTTCGCCATAGCGGGCGGAGCGGCCTGGTTCGTCTACAAGAGGGCCAAGAAGGCGAAGGCGCATGCCAGATAAGGCGTTTTTCGTAGTGCTGATGGCGGTCTCGGCCTTTGCAACGGCCGCCGCAAGCATATTTTATTTTTAGGGCGAAGGCCCTGCTTTTTTATTCTGCTTTCCACTATCCTAATCATGCCAATAAGGGTCGTAGCGTTCGACATGAGCAAGACGTACATAAACGTCACCAAGAGGGTGTTCTACAACGAGCTCGGAAGGTACTTCGGCGTCCCTTCGGAGAAGATAAGGACCAGATACCACAGCACCCTGGAGCAGTTGCAGACAGGGAGGGAGAGCGAGAATGAGTTCTGGACAAGGTTCGCGAACGGGTACGGCAAGGAGCCTGACATGAATCTGATAAGGGGCGCCATAAGGGCGCTGTACCACGGAACAAAGGTCATGCCGGGATTGGACAGGCTCGTAAGAAGACTGAAAAGGAAATACAAGGTCGGAATGATATCCAACACCGACAGGTACAGCTACGAGGTCATCAAGAGCCACGGATGGTACAGGCCGTTCAAGCCTGTCGTGCTTTCGTTCAAGGTCGGATGCTCGAAGCCTCACAAGAACGTGTTCAGACACTTCATCAGGAAGTCCGGAGCGAAGCCTGAAGAAATCGTGTTCATAGACAACAAGATGGAGAACGTGCGCGGCGCGAGGAGAGCGGGGATGAAGGCCATCCATTTCAGGAGCGCGAGGCAGACCGAGCGCGAGCTGAGAAAGATGGGGGTGGAAATATGAGGGCTCTTATAATTGCCGTTGCCATTGCTGCGCTTACATGCGGCTGCATACAGGAAGGTGTGGACAACCGTTCGTGCGCATACGACAGCGACTGCGCCAAGGTCAGCGCGGACTGCTGCGGATGCACTGCCGGCGGGAAGGCTGCGGCAATCAACAAGAACTTAGCCGACCAGTGGAACGCCAAGCTGGCGAACGAATGCGCGCACATGGCGTGCGCGGCCGTGATTTCTGACGACCCCAGCTGCTCAGCGGAGCCGAAATGCGTTAATTATAAATGCGAATTAAGATGAATTGATTGACATGGCAAAGACGAGCAAGAAAAAGTACATCGGCATAGGAATAACCTTGGCGTCAGTGGCAATAGCGGCTTACGCGTACTTCTTCATAATAAGCCCGACCTTCGTGATTAAGCCGTTCATACCCAAGACCGCACTGGGGGATGACATAACGGCCGACAACGTGAACTGGATGGTTAACGAACTGGGCGCATACAAGCTTCATGCGAGCCCGCTGACAGGAGAGGCGCCGCAAATGGAGATAGCCATAAGCGACACCGGGGAGAAGTTCACCGTGACAACGAGCGGCAACATTCCGTCAACGACCGAGACTGTCCCGCTCATACCGGACATAAGAATAAGGGTCGGCAGGGCGGACTTCGCGGAGCTCTACAATTCGGACGACGTGGCGGCGAAGGCGGTTGCAATGCAGAAGGAGGGCAAGGTCCAGATAGAGCTGCTGAAGGGAATGGACGTGCTGGCTGCGAAAGGCTACAAGGCGATATACGACGAGCTAAACGCTTAGGACGACTTTGCATTCCTTTTCTTTTATTTCCTTCACTTCCTTCTTCAGGCGCTCCCTTATCTCGTCCCAGCTCATGCCCGACTCCTTTGACCTGTTGATGTCGTCTATCACCTTCTGCACGAGCCCGAAGCTGTTGTAGATGGCCTCGGCCTTCTTCCTGCTCTCCCTTTCCTTCAGCTTCCATTTTTCCAGGGCCTCTTTCTGCTCGGCCTCTATTCTCTGAAGCCTGCCGAGCTCGCCCTCGAGCTCTGCCCTCTTCTCGAGCTCCATCCCTACGGCCTCCTTGTGAGTGAAGTACTCGTCGAGCGCAGTGGTGAACGAGGAGAAAACCCGCGCCTTCTTGCCCTCGTAGGCCTTCATTCTTATCGGCACGACATCCACAGGCTTGCCATCATCGAATACTATCTGCGGTTCGAACTCGTTCACCATTTCATGCATGGCGCTGAAGAGCGCTTTCTTCTCGTCGGATGAGAGCGCATTGGCATGCTTGTTCTTTTCGATGCCTGCTCGACTGCAAAGCTCCTCGGCGTAAAGGCCCGAGAACGAAAGGTCCACCGCAAGGAGCCTGACAACAGGTTTGTCGGAGTTCGAGAGCTTCATTGAAAAATCCGCAGGTCTGAGGGCGAAGGGATTCGCCACAGCCGGCGGGTATACGTACCTCACCCTTGGCTTTATCTGCCGGTCGCGCCAGAGCTGCACCTCCAAAGGCATGATTATCATGTAGTCCTTCGAGCAAAGGATGACGTTGCCCTTGGAAAACAGCTCGAATATAAGTATGTTGCTCTCGGTCTCAACCTCGATTATCCTCTCGAAACCTGGCTGGCGGACAGCGGTGATGCGCTGGTTGCTCAGGTTTTTTCTCAGGTTCATGGCAAAGGCCTCTGCCTCGCCAGCGACGCGCTTGTACTCGGTCACAAACATCCTGCCAGGCGCGAAGTAGAGCTCGAAAGTGCCAACGCCGGAAAGGAATATCTCAAGGCGCACCTCCTTCTCATGCTGGAAGACCTTCTGTATCCTTCCGCCGACGAGGTTGCTAAGCTCCCTTTTCAGGAACATCAGATCCAGGCTGCTCAGTTCTTCCCTCACTTTCCCTCTCCTCCTTGTCCAGCTTCTCGAAAAGCTTCTTCGCCTCCTCAGGGCTCTCGAGGCCGAAGTATTCGGCAAAGTCCTTCGTGACCACCAGGGCCCGCGTCCTTCCGGCCTTTTCGGCCCTTATCAGACCCCTGCCTGTGAGCTCCTTGACATACTCGTAGGTCCTGTTGCCTATTATCTTGACAATGTCCGATTGAGTTATCGGCTGTTTGTAGGCCACGAGCGCAAGAACACGCAGCAGACCGCGGCTGAGGTCATGGTAAGGCGTTAATGTCCGGACGGACGGAGCGTACTCAGGCTTGACCCTTATCTGGTAGCCGGCGGAGGTTTCCATGAGCCTCACCCCATGGTCCTCCGAATCGAGGGCCCGCTTATAGTCGGTGATGAGCACGGCCGCATCGGCCTCGCCCATCCCCAGTATCTTGCAGAGCTGCTGAAGCGTCACGGGCCTGCTGCTCATGAACAGCGCCGCCTCAAGCATCGCCCTTTTGTTTCTCCTCAACCTTCTTCTCCCCCTTCTTCTTCAGCTCTATGTATATCTCCTTGAATAGTTCGGGCTGCTCGTATTTAATTTTTCCCTCCTGGGACAGATGGAGCATCGGAAGGAGCGTCCTGATTATCTCCCTCCTCTCCCAGCCCTTGAGCAGCTTCGAGAACTCGACAGTGCCCTGTATCTCCTGTAGCGCGGACTGTATGCGGTTGAAAAGCCTGTCTATTCTTTCGGAAATGTTCTCTTCCTCCTGCGGCGGCATCGCCGCGTGCACCCTCTGCCGTATCCTCTCCTTCTTCTCTATCCTGCGCTCGCTCACTTCGAACGCCTTTCGCAGGGCGGTAAGCAGCTCCTCAACAGATACATTCGAAACGGGCATCCTCACAACTGGCGGCTGCAGGGGCGGAAGCCTTGCGAGCCTCTCAAGCTCGGCGCTGAGCGGCTTGTCCGACTCCGGTATTATCGACCTTACCCTCTTTTCCACGAGCACGTCGGATTTCATGCGCAGAAGTATGGCCGTCACAAGAACGAAGCGGGCGGGCACGCGCAGATCCAGCTGCTCCATCCTGTTCAGGTAATCGATGAACACGTCAGCCAGTTTCACAAGGTCTATGTTCCAAGGCTGCATACCCTCTTCCGCGACTATCTTGAGGATGACATCCTCCCAGCTGGGCTCTTTAATCATGAGATCTATAAGTTGCTTGTCGGACAGCATACAGACAGATATTGTCCACCCGCCTATTTAAATTATCCAAACGAACCCGCAGCACCGGTTGACAGAAAACATTATATTGCGGACGGCTTCTATTATATTGGGGGTAATGGTGGCGAAGAAGGCTTCTGAGGACAAGAGGAGAAAGGTGATAATCATGGGAGCCGCAGGGCGCGACTTCCACAACTTCAACATGGTTTACCGAGGCGACAGAAAGTACAATGTCGTCGCTTTCACGGGCGCGCAGATAGAAGGCATAACAGGAAGGAGATATCCGCCAGAGCTTGCTGGAAAGCTCTATCCCGACGGCATACCGATATACCCCGAGAGCAGGCTGGCCGAGCTCATAAGGAGGGAAAAGGTGGACGAGGTCGTGCTCGCATATTCGGACCTTAAGTATGATACCGTTGGCCATAAGCTCTCGACTGCGCTGGCTGCGGGCGCGGACTTCAGGCTGCTCGGCCCCAAGAGCACGATGCTCGAGAGCACGAAACCGGTTATAGCCGTCTGCGCCGTGCGGACCGGGTCGGGCAAGAGCCCGTTCTCGCGGAAGATAATTGACATAATCAAAGGCATCAACGTCAATGCAAGGGCGGTGGTCATAAGGCACCCGATGCCGTACGGGAAGCTGGCAAAGCAGGCGGTGCAGCGCTTCGCCAGGATGGAGGACCTCGACGCGCAGGACTGCACCATAGAGGAGCGCGAGGAGTACGAACCTCACATAGACAGGGGGACCGTAGTTTACGCCGGCGTTGATTACGAGAAGATACTGAGGAGCGCAGAGAAGGAGGCCGACATAATAATCTGGGACGGAGGCAACAACGACTTCCCGTTCATAAGGCCGGACCTGATGATAACGATAGCCGACGCGAAGAGGCCCGGGGACGAGATAGGGTCCTACCCCGGGGAGGCTAACCTCAGGATGGCCGATGTCGTGATAGTCAACAAGGTAGGGAACTCGAACCCGCTCGACGTCGAGCGCGTTGTTGAGAACTCGCAGCTCGCGAACCCGAAGGCGACAGTGATAAAGGGCGACCTTATAATCAGCATAAACAAGCCCGACATGCTCAGGGGCAAGAGGGCGATAATAGTCGAGGACGGCCCGACCCTGACTCACGGCGGGCTTTCGGTAGGCGCTGGCACGATAGCGGCCAACTCGCACGGCGCGTACGCCGTGAACCCCCGTCAGTTCGCGGTGGGCTCGATAAAGGAGGTATACGAGGACTTCCCGCACCTCGGCGCAGTCCTTCCGGCGATGGGCTATTCCGACAGGCAGATATCTGAGCTGGAGCAGACAATAAACAACACGCCTGCGGACGTGGTCGTGATAGGCACGCCCACGAACCTGGAGAAGTACATGAAGCTCAACAAGCCTGCCGTGCACGTGTCGTACGACGCGCAGACATTGAGCAAGCCGAGCCTATACGATATAATCTCGGATTTCCTGAAAAGGAAGCGCTAAGGCATCCTTATCCCGACGAGCTTTGATTCGCCCTCTTCTATAGAGACGCCGTAGACGGAATCGGCGGCGCTTATCGTGGCGTCGTTGTGGCTGATGACTATGAACTGCGCCAGCTCGGAGTTCTTCTTAAGGAAGCCGGATATCTTGTAGGTGTTTAGCTTGTCCAAAGCCGCATCTATCTCGTCAAGCACGTAGAAGGGCGCCGGCCTGATGTTCTGTATCGCAAATATGAACGCGAGCGCCGTGAGCGTCTTCTCGCCTCCTGACATCGAGTCGATGTTAAGCACTTTCCTTCCTGGCGGGCTGGCCTCTATCATCAGGCCGGCCTCCTCGAGGACCTCTCCCTCGAGCCTGAGCGAGCCCTCCCCTCCGACGAGGTCGTTGAATATGACCTTGAACTGGCCAGCGACCGCATTGAGCGTCTTCATGAAGGTGTCCCGCCTGCGCTTCTCGACCTCGGCTATTATCTCAAGCACCTTCAGCCTTTCGCTGGAAAGCATGTCCACCTTGGCCTTGAGGTCGTCATAGACCTCCTTGACCTGCTTGAACTCCTCGACCGCTTTCTGGTTTATCGGGCCGAGGGCCGATATCTTCGTGAGCATGTCCCTTATCTTCGCCTGCATCGTGCTGACGGCCAGGTCGTAGAGCTCCCCCTCCGGGACCTTTTTGGTTTCGGCAAACTCCTGCCTTATGTTCTCCAGCTCGGCCTCGAGCCTGGCGCGGTTTATTTTGAGCCTGTTCAGCTCCTCCTGCGAAGACAGCTTCTTCTCGTTTATTTCCTTCCTCTTCTCCCTCAGCTCGGCCAGCTGCCGCTCGGTCTTCTGCCTCTTCTCGTAGGCGTCCCTGAGCTCCTCGGAGCCCTCCTTCTCCTTGCTGAGCAGCTTCTCCAGCTCGGCCTTCAGTTTCTCCACTTCAACAAATATCAGCCTGCTCTCCTCCTCTATGCCCTTTATCTGCTGCTCGTACCTCTTTATCTCGCCGGACTGCGTGAAGGCGGGCGAGTCCTTCCTGTAGAATCCGCCGACGACTGCGCCGCCGCGCTCCACAAGGTCGCCGTCCAACGTGACCATCCTGGCCGCGCCGAACCCTATCCTCCTGGCTGTCTCTATGCTGTCGACGATGAGCGTGTCGCCGAACACGTGCGAGAAGGCATGCCAGTATTTCTTGTCGAACTGTATGAGATTGATAGCGAAATCTATGGCGCCCTTTTCCTTGAGGAGCTTCTTCAAGTGCGCATTGTCGCGCTCACTGACCTTGTCCAAGGGCAAGAACGTGGCCCTGCCTATCTTGTTGTCCTTGAGGTGCTTCACGCACTCCACGACAGTGTCAGAGTCAGCGACGACGATGTCCTGCATGTGCGGGCCGGCGGCAACCTCTATCGCGACATCATACTTCGGAGGGACCTTGCAGAGCGAACTTATCGTGCCGTAAACTGCCGGCTTGTTCAGCCTGAGCACCTCCTGCACGGCCCTGCTCATCGATTGCTGCCTCTGCTTCTCCTCTATCGCGATCAGCTTCTGTACCATCTCCCTGTACCTGTCTGCGGCAAGGCGGTTGCTCTCTATCTTGGCCTCGCGGTTGGATATCTGGGCGCGCAGCTGCTCCATGCTCTTGATTATCTCCATGTCCTTTGTCCTGTCGAAGAGCCTCTGGCTTATGTTCCTTATCTCGACCTCGTCCCTGTCCAGCTGGGCCTCTATCTTCTCGGCCTCCTTGGAAAACTTCTCAAAGTCCTTCTCCCTCTCAATTATGCCCTTGTCCAGCTTTTTCATGGCCTCCTCCGCGTCGGCCAGCCTCTTCACCCCGACCGATGCGCGGAGCCTGTCGAGCTCCTTCGCGTACTTCTCGTACTCCTCAGCGGCGGCCTTTTCGGCCTTGAGCTTTCCCATCTGCGATTCCTTCTCATTAAGTATTATCAAGGACTCCTTCAGCCTCTCCTCGACTGTCCCGAGCTCGCTGAGCGCCTTTGCCCTCTTCTCCTCGAATTCCGAGATGCCTGATATCTCATCTATGACGCCCCTTCTCTCCACGGGGTTCATTTCTATGACCTCGGTGACGTCGCCTTGCAGTATTATGTTGTGGCCATCGGGATGAATGTTCGCAGCGCGCAGCACCTCGAGGACCTTCTCTCGCGTGACGGTCTTGCCGTTCAGCTTGTAGATGGAGACGCCGTTCCTGTTGACCTTCCTCGATATCGCGACCTGGTCCTCCTCAAGCGGGAAGACCCTGCCTGCGTTGTCGAACGTGATGCGCACGGCGGCGAAGTCCGCAGGCTTCTTGCCCTCCCCGCCATTGAATATCATGCCGAGCATCTTCTTGGCCCTGAGGCTTTTGGCCGACGTGCGGCCGAGCACGAAGCAGAGCGCGTCCAGGACGTTCGATTTGCCTGAGCCGTTGGGGCCGCAGATGACGGAAAAGTTGCTGGGGAACAGTATGGTGGTCTTCTTCGCGAACGACTTGAAGCCCTGCATCTCCATCTTGGTTATCCTTGTGTTCATCGTCTTCTCCCCTCGACGTTGTTGAACATGTCGGCTATTACGACGCAGACATTGTTGCCGCTGTTGAGCTTGCAGAGCTTCATGTTGCCGCGCCTGAAAGACTTGACGATGTTCTCCTTCTCGAAGAAGGAGACCGTCTTGGATACGAGCGACTTGTCCACGCCAAGCTCCCTGGCAAGCTCTGCTATGCTGAAGTCCCTCCCGGGATTCTGGCAGAAATGCCTGAGCATGATAACCCTGCTCTTCGAGCCCATGATGCTCTCTATCCTCATCCTACCCCCTGGTTGAAAAATATACAACATTTATTGACATGCGATTGCTTATAAAGATTTGCAGACAAAAAAACATATATGGCGGTCGATTACTTCATCAGGCCGAAGCAAGGCAAAAACCCAAGGGAGCTGGCGAAGGAGCTGGAATTCATCAACTCGGATGTGGACGGCATTTCGGAAAACGATAAGGAAAAATACGGACTCGGCGAGGAGTATTCGTTGCACATAAGGATGAACATAAAGCACTATTCGGACGTCTACGCAGTGCTCGACGCAATAAAGGCAATAAAGGGCGTTGACGACGTCAAGATGTTCTACGACAAGATAACGGATTTCGGGACTTAGAGAAGGTGCCTCGCCAGCATCATCAGCTTCGGCTTCTTCATCAGTATCTTCACGAGCATGCCCAGGTTGCTGCCCCTTGCGAAGTCGAGCAGGTCCTGCCCCTTCAGGGCGTCGGCGAGCATGTTCAGGTCGTCGTCGCTCATCTTCTCGAAGACCTGCCTGAGCTTCTCGACCTTCCTCAGGTGCTGGCCGCGCTCGTCCCACCATCTTGTGTTGTACGGGCTGAGAGCCTTCTGCGAGAAATCGTTCTTCTTCGCCGCCTCGGCGATTACCTCCGCGAGCAGGCGGCCGGCGTACGTGGCCTCCTTCATGCCGCCGCCATGTATCGGGTTGACCTGGTGGGCGGCGTCGCCCACGACGGCGAAGCCGTCGAGCACCATGTTATCAAGGAACCCGCCGAGCGGTATGCCGCCGCTGTTCACTTCTATTATGCTGCCGTTTTTCAAGCCCGGATGCGACTTGACAAACTTCTCAAGATAATAGCGGGCCGGCTTGTCGCACATGGAGACGCCTATGCCGACGTTGGCGACATCCTTTCCCTTGGGAAATATCCACACATAGCCGCGGGGCGCTATGTCGTTGCCGACGAACATCTCGAGCATGCCCGGATCGCGCAGGTCTATGTTGGACATCTCGAACTGGTAGCCCGAATCGACATTGATGAGGGTGTTCGTGGTGTTAAGGCCCGCCCAACGGGAGACCTGGCTCTCTATGCCGTCGCAGGCAACTACCACATTTGACCTTATCTCAAATGGCTCATCTTCATATTCCCCGCGGACGCCGACTATTTTGCTCCCCTCTTTCAGGACCCCGGTAACATTGGTCTTGGCCTGCACGTGAGCGCCTGCGCGGCTGGCCTCCATTGCGAGCCACTTGTCGAACATCTTGCGCTCCATAACCCAACCCGCCACGCCTCCGAAATCCACCGCCACTTCCTTCTTGTCAGGAGCGTAGACTATGGCTCCCCGTATGGCCTGCATCTTGCAGAAGTCGGGTATGTTGCCGAAATGAAGGACATCCATCTTGTGGTTCGACAGGCCCTCGCCGCAGCGCTTGGGCGCGCCTATCTCCTGCCTCTTCTCCAGCAAGCAGGCGGAGAGCCCGAGCTCTGCGCAGCGCTTCGCTGTCGCGGACCCGCCCGGCCCGGCGCCCACGACCACTACATCATACTTGTCCTTGAGCATCATTTCTTATCCACCTTTATAGCATTAACGGGGCAGAACTTCTCGCATATGCCGCACAGTATGCACTTCTCCCTGTCGTTGCAGATGCCGTGCTCCGAAAGCTCCAGGGCGTTCTTAGGGCACACGCCCACGCAGCCCCCGCAGCGCAGGCACTTCCTGTTGTTTATGCTCCATGGCATGGTATTAACCATAACATCCATCCTATTTATATTTTGTTTTTGTCAACGAACATTGAAAATATGGCAACAATTCCCGCTAAGGCGTGAGCCTTTCGGGCGTGCGCGGGAACAGCACCGCCTCCTGCACTGTCTGCAGTCCGAGCATCTGCTGGACTATCCTTTCCACGCCCACTCCGCAGCCTCCGTGCGGAGGCATGCCGTAGCGGAAGGCGTTCAGGTAGAACCTTATCTTCTCCAGGCTTATGCCGCTGTTCCTGGCCTGCGCGACCAGCCGGTCGTACCTGTGCTCCCTGCGGGTCACGGTGGCTATCTCGCTGCCGTTGTAGATGAGGTCGCAGCGCTCCGCGACCTTCGGGTTCCTTGAGTCCTGCATATGGTAGAACTTAGCCCGCGACCATGGGAACTCGGTGAGGAAGACGAACTCGTGGCCGTACTTCTCCTTCACGTATTCGCCAAGGGCTTTCTCGCCCGCGGAGTCTATCTCCTCATCCGGACCGTACTTGAGCCCCCTCTTTGCCAAAATCTTCCTGGCCTCCGCCATGGTTATCCTTGGGAAAGGCGCTTTCGGAACAGCAATGCTCTTTCCCAGTATCTTGAGCTCCTTCGTCTCGTTCTTCGCCACGAAAGAGCAGACAAATATCATCATTCTCTCCACGACATCCATGACGTCTTCGACTGAACTGATGAAGGCCATTTCCATGTCCAGCATGAGTATCTCGCTGACGTGGCGCGTGGTATGCGACTTCTCTGCGCGGAACGCCGGAGCGATCTCATACACGCGGTCGAATCCTGCGGCCATCAGCATCTGCTTGTAGAACTGGGGAGACTGCGCAAGATAGGCCTCCCTGTCGTAATACTTGACCTTGAACAC
This sequence comes from Candidatus Aenigmatarchaeota archaeon, assembly GCA_038999215.1. Lineage (GTDB taxonomy): Archaea > Aenigmatarchaeota > Aenigmatarchaeia > Aenigmatarchaeales > JACQIB01 > JAWABM01. The sequence goes on from JAWABM010000001.1 coordinate 27,956, forward strand.
CTCTGCCCCGCCTTCGCTGGCCTCGGCTATTATCTTTGGGCTGTGTATTTCTATGAAGCCGTTTGACTCGAGGAACCCCCTGATGCCTGTTGTCACTCCGTCCTTTATCTTGAATATGGCCGCCACTTCGGGCCTGCGCAGGTCGACGAAACGGGCATCCAGGCGGGTGGCGAACTCGGCGGGCGTCTTCTTTGTCACCACCTCCATCGGCAGCGGCGCCTCCGCCTCATTGAGGATTTTCGCCTCCCTTGGCAGTATTTCGAACCCGCCCGGCGCCTCCTTGCTGGCCTTCACCGTGCCCTTCACAGCGAGCACGGTCTCCCTTGAAACGGCGGAGAGCTTCTTCGCGAGCTCTTCGGGCGCATCCTTCGGCTTGATTATCAGCTGGACAAAGCCGTCGCGGTCGGCCAGCTGGATGAAAGTGAGCTTGCCTACTAGGCGCACGGCCCTGACCCAGCCCATGACGATGACGGTGCTGCCGTCCATCTCAGGCCTTATGTCAGCCGAATAGTGCGTCCTTTTCCAATCGCCGAGCTCTTCCATGATATCACCCTATAATTGGTCGTCCGCAATTTAAAGCTTATATAATTATCAAAACAAGCTTTTATCATGAGAAAGAGTAGCGCGGCCTTTTGGGCCAGCGCAATAGCCCTTTCGTTGGGAATGCTGCTTTTGATAGGAACAACCACAGGATACCTTATAAGACAGGACCTAGGAGGCATCGGATGGCCGAATATTCCCGACGGCCTGACCCTGACATGTTCGATTGGCAACTGCAGCAAATGCGCTTCCCAGACAGCATGCGAAGGGGCTGGCTGCAGGTGGGTGCCTGCCGGCTCCAGCGGTGGAATAGGCTGGACCGCATACTGCGCGGAGCCAGTACAGCAACCAGAGCCCATCATAGCAAAGGAAAAGGGCAAGGCGAACGCCACCGTGGCAATGATAACGGGCAAAAGGGTGCTCTCTCTCGACTTCGGAAGGGTCGAGGGCCTGAGCTTCAGAAAAATGAGCCTCGACATGAAGGACGTCAATCCTACCAATGTCATGATATCGGTGGAAAAGCTGCCCGGCAGGCCGGAGGACGTGACAACGCCCCTCGCGAACGCCTATGAATACGTGAAAGTCAGCACGACCGGGATAACCAGCGATGACGTGAACTCGATCACGATAATGTTCGCTGTAAGCAGGGACTGGATAGCGGGCAACGACATAGACAAGGCCGCGATAAGGATGAGCAGGTGGAACATTGACACGCTCTCCTGGGACGAACTTACAACGACAACGGCAAGCGAGGACGCCGCGGAGATCGTGTTTTCGGCCGTCTCGCCCGGATTCTCATATTTCCTCATAACCGGCAGCGAAGCAGCGCCTGCGCCAACGGAGAACATCACCGAACCGACTGAGAACGCGACAGAGCCGGCTGTCGAGCAGCCCAGCGCCAGGGAAACAGCCAAGCTTGACGCGGAAGAGGCGATATCTCACCTCAGGTCGGCAATAGAGGCGGCAGGGCTACAGGGCAAGGATGTGCGCGAGGCGGAGGGCCTTTTGGCCGACGCGCAGAACGCGTACGACCTCGGCGACTATGAAACGGCGCTCGCGAAGGCCGAAGCCGGCCAGCAGTCGCTGAGCGGGGCTGCTGTCATATCGAAGCCCGAAACAAGAGGGGACATGACAGCAATAATACTCCTCATGCTGGCGATATTGTTCATAGCGTGCGGCGCAATTGGGCTTTTCATCCTGAAAAGTAAGAAAACGACGGTACAGATGCCCGCCCTAGGCGGGGAGCAAGTTTAGGAAAATTATCCAGCTTATGAACCAGAAGAAAAGGTAGACGGAGCCGCCATTGCCGAACCACCAGCTGAACTTCTTCTCGCGCGCAAGGACGTTCGTGCTTAACTTGAGCACGTATGCGACAGCAAGCATGAGAACCAGCGAGTACATGTTATTTGATATAACATAGCTGAGATAACCCATTATCAGGCCTGCGAAAAGGTGCAGTGCCATTACTTTCTTGTCCATGTCCATCAAGAAACTTTATTGTCTGAGCGGATTTAAATATCTGGCTTTTGTATTAATTTACAGGTCAACATGGCAAAACGCAAGGCAAAGACAGCCCCAAGGAAGGCCGTGGCCAAGAAGGGCTTCAGGATAAGCCCCATCGGCTGGATAATCGTCCTATTGGCGCTTCTGGCGGCCATACTCATATTCTCGGCTGGGACCGCGTACATAACGTTCCAGCTCTTCAACCCGTTTTTCAGCGGGCAGGGCCAGCTCGGCACCGGAACGCCGTCAGTAAACGTAACTTTACAGACCTGCAATACCACATGCTCGATATGCACAACGAAGGAAACCTGCGAGGCATCTCCCGCGGGCTGCCAGTGGACAGCATCGGCCGGAATATCCATACAGGGTTCCGCGCCGCTGGGCACGTGCTCTGAAAAGACTCCGTCAGCTCAGCAGGCGCAGTCCTGCCTGAACAACTGCTCATATTGCCCTGATTCGGCGCAGTGCGCCGCGTCCGCGAAGGGCTGCGAATGGGCCGATTCCAAGTGCTATGACAAGCCTGTGACTGACGTCACTGCGCAAGGAAATCTCGGAGGAGGGGCAGCGGTGCCAATAAACATGCAGAGGTCGTTCGATCACGGCGTCAAGTCGGTGGACATCGCCCTCGTTCCAGGGAAGGCGTACAACGGGGTCACTGTCAATGTGGCCAGGTCACTGAAGCCGCCGGCCAATGCAGAAGCTGCCGAAGGGAAGGTGTACAGATATTTCATAATCGACGTAATAGGCATCGATGCTCTCACGCCAGGGGCGATGGCAGGACCTATACCTTCTCAATCATATTCCACGGCAGTGATGCACATCATAGTCGAAAGGAAATGGATGGAAGAAAACAACATAGACATCAACAGCATAAAGGTCCTCAGGGCCGGAGCAGACGGGAAATGGACAGCACTTGCCACCGAGAGGGAGGCGGCAAAGGACACGTTCATACAAGCCGTCGGCCAGCCCGCGATACTGATTGCTTATGCCTTCAAGGCTACGACGCCGGGATTCTCGACCTTTGCGGTAACAGGAGAGCAGGCCCAGACATACCAGGAATCGTGCGGCAACGGGTTCTGCAACGCGACAGCCGGCGAAACTATGTACAACTGCTGCAACGACTGCGGATGCCCGACGAACTACACGTGCACAAACAACACATGCGTTATCCAGCAGCAACAGCAGGCGGGGCCGGTGTGCGGGAACACTATATGCGAAGAGGGCGAGGACAGCAGCAGCTGCTGCTATGACTGCGGGTGCGCGAGCGGGCATGAGTGCGTGAACAATACATGCACCGCAAAGCAGAACGCGACAACAGGGACAACGGGAACGACCGGTACAACAGGGACCACGGCTGTCACGGCGCAGGACGCAAGCGCGGCGATAGCCGACGCCTTCACGACGATATCCAACGCCAAAGCCAGCGGAAAGGACACCGCGAACGCCGAAAGCATACTGAAGGACGCCGTCAATGCGTTCAACTCCGGCGACTACGCCGGCGCGGTGGCCCTTGCAGGCCAGGCGAAGAGCGCGGCCGCAGCCGGGGCGCTAGTAAGCCAGCCCTCGGGGACGGTCGTAATAGATGCTACCATGATAATCCTCATTGCGGTCATAGCGGCCGCCGGCGTTGTTTCGTTCTTCATGATTAAAAAGAAGAAAAGCCCCGCCGCGCCAGCCGCAACGGCGAACAAGCAAGCTTTAAATAAATAATATTTTAAATAGGGATTAGGTAAGACCGATGGCAAAGCGAAAGAACAGCGGCGCGAAGACCGCACTGACAGCGCTCGTGGCTTCTCTTATAGTAATCGGCATAGGATATTTCGCAGCGACCGCATACGTGGTCTCGCAGTTCCCTATTCAATATCCGGGATTCGGAGGGCAGCAGATAATAGTGCTGCCGCCCTCTGACACTGTCGCTCCGACATGGTCGAACATGGCGCAGTCCGCGAACTCCGTAGGCGCGGGGCAGACGATAACGCTCTCGGCTTATTTTACGGATGACAAATCCATGGCGAACGGGCAGCTGTTCATCACCGCCGATACGAATAACTGGCCTGTCACAGCAGAAGCGATAGCCCAGGCATCCTCGATAAGCGGCACAATAGCCGCCGGACAAAGCCTGGCTCAACAACTTGACGGCAAGGTCATAAGTGTGAGCAGCATAAGCGGTGGCTTGAGGCCTTCTGCGCTCGTATCGGTCGGAAGCGAAACCTACTCCTTTGAAGCCGGCGAAATGAAAATAATGGAAGGATTGCTTGTGAAGGTGTCTTCAATAAACACCATAGCAAACCCCATGACAGTAACGCTGGAGGTCGGGAAAAAGGTGTCCTTTGATTACTCCGTTCCATCAATATACTTCTCAGGAACGACGCTCTACTGGAGAATAAAGGGCTCAGATTCCGTCGGCAACACCAACACGACGGACGTCCTGTCGTTCACGATAATGGACACGAACGCGCCTCAGTGCGCGCTGAAAAGCGACAAGACCGAGGCCCAGACCGGAAGCAAGATATTCTTGACTGCCACATGCATCGACGAGAACGGCCCGATAAAAATCAGGTTCTATGACGATTACACGAAGAAGGAGACGGCCGAACAGACGGCGGCCTCCGGGGCAAGCGTAAACTACACCTTCGACACAACAGGAGCGCCTTCAGGCACGGTAATCAAGTTCGCGGCTGTGGCCGAGGACAGCCTTGGCAACCGCGGATATTCCGAAGAAATCAGCGTGACCATATTCGCGATTGACACATCGGACAAGGAGAGCCCCGTAATAGTGAGCGCAGATTACCAGCCGCTGACAATAAGGGAAGGCGACGAGGTCACCATAACGGTCCAGGCGACGGACAACAAGGACCTTGCCAGCGCGACATTCACAATAGACGCAAAGGAGGCGGGCAGCAAGAGCATGTCAGGCACGAGCGGGACGGCGACCTTCACATGGTCAGCGACCGAAGGCAGCCACGTCTGGAGGGTGAAGGTAACCGACAAGGCTGGCAACAGCGCGGATTCACTTCCGTTGACATTCGAGGTTGAACCGCAGCCCGTGCTGGTGTTGCAGTGCGACCCGACAGGAAAGCCCGCGCCTACCGAATGGTCAGACTGCGTAAATGGCAAGCAGACGAGGATAGTTTATAACTGCGACACGACCAAAGGTACATGGACGGTCGCCACTAGCGAGGAGCAGCCATGCATGGCGCCTACCGGAACCGCAGCGCTGCTGCTTCCGATAGCCGCAATAATGGCCGTAGTGATAGCGACCGCGGCCGCTGTAGTGATGATGAAGAAGAACGCCAAGAAGTCGGCGCCAGCAACCGAAGCACCGAAGCCCTCCGCATGATCGACATCCGACGCAACAAATTTAATTTATATAGTAGCTGAGCCAATTTTTCTTGTATTCGTATGAGGAACGGAACCGTACTGGCTGCAACGCTGTTCTTGGTAATACTTTCCACTGCAGCGTCCGCTATACTAACGACGGTGCCGCAATGGCTGTACACAAGCTCGGACAAGACCATCGTCGAGTCCGGCGATGTCGCGGTCCTTAGGGCCTGCTGGAACACGACAAAGGGGGTAGAGGCCGCCGCACTGCGTGTCTCCACAGACCAGACTAACTTCACCCGCGTCAACGAGACGCCGGACTGGTCGACATCCTACTACCAGATGATACCGTGCAACCTGACGAGCTTCGCGTTCAACACGAGCGGCTATTACGGCACGGTCTTCTGGGGAATAGAAGGAATACTCATAGACATACCCGCCAATTCCTCGAACTTCACTGCCGGCTATCCCGAGTTCATCGAATACCCGAGCCCGGGCGTCCTGAAAGTGGGCGACAGCAAGGCGCCGCAATGGAGCGGGCTGAAGCAGGACAGCGACAAGCCCCTCTACAGGGACGCGAACAAGCTCTATGCCACGCTCACGGACAACGTGGGGCTGGCCAAAGTTGCGTTATGGACGAACGAGAGCGGGACAATGGCCGAGAAGGAAGCGAAAACGATGGACACCACTTACAAGAACATATCCTACGTCGACATAAACGCGCAGGGCACAACAATATTCAGCATGTCGGCGGACATAACGAGCGCGACGGTCTGCGACCCCGTCACCGGCTGCACGTTCGTCGCGCAGAGCTTCGTCCCGACAGAGAGCAAGCTGTCCGGCATCAAGGTGAGGCTGCTGCCAATCGGCACCGCGAAGGGCAACCTCATCGTAAGCATCTACCCGGACCCGATAGACATGACAAAGCCGCCGCTAGGGAGCATCACCTATGACGCCAGCCTGATAAATATGAACAAGTTCTACTACTTCGACTTTCAGTTACTAAATCTGGAGAAGGAGAAGACATATAACATAGTCATCTACGGCGACACGGACACGAACGTCGAAGTCTACATGCAGGAAACATATCCCGAGGGCACAGCCCAATTCAGCAAGGACGGCGGAAAGAGCTGGAGCAGCTCGCTGACCGACTGGAACTTCATCACGTACACGACAAAAGACAACCCGCAAACTTTCATAAGGAGCTATGACGCCGAGTTCAGCATAACAGGCCAGCCCGGCGCCACGAGCTGGAAGATTGTCGGCACCGACCTGGCCGGCAACACGAATGAAACGCCTGTAATGGCGTTCACGGTCAAGTCGGCCGAGAGCTGCGAGGCTTGCCCGAACTGCACGGAATGGAGCGAATGCAGGCAGAAGGCCAAAGGCAGCCATGACGGGACAATGGAGAGGGTGTGCTACAAGTGCAGCGCGGAAACGGAATACGTATGCAAGCCCTATAACGACGTCCAGGCCTGCACAATAAGCGTGATACAGGAGGACGCCGACGCTGCCATAGCGGCCGCGCAGACGGCAATAAAAGAATCTGCTGCGGCAAACCTTAACACGACCGAAGCAGAATCGCTGCTGGCAGGCGCGCAGGCATCCTACGCCAGGTCTGACTGGGGCGCGGCAGTGATGAAAGCGAATGCGGCAAAAGCCGCAGCCGAGGCGGCGCAACCGCTGCCAATCGGGATAAACTGGGTGCTGCTGGCAGGGCTAGTCGTCACAGCGATGGTCGCGGCGTTCGGCATTCTCGTCTACACGAAGAAGATAGACCTGAAAAGCCTGATGGAGAAACTGCCGAAGGTCAATCTGCCCGAAAAAAGGAAGAAGGAGCCGGAGAAGAAATGCGTGGTCTGCGGGAAGAAGACAGCGGACGGATACAAGTGCAAGGAATGCGGCAAAGACGTGTGCTACGACGACGCCAGGACATATGAAGGCGACATATACTGCACAAGGTGCCTGAAGAAGAAAGGCATAATTTAAATATTTCTGAGCCGAATATTCCCTTATGTACGAACTGGCGCTGGCTGCCGGCGGAATATTAGTTCTCACGGCAATGCTTGCTGTCGCAGCAATGAGGCGGCCGGCGGCCGACTGGTCCAAGGCGGCCAGGAACCACCAAATATACACCAACCTGCACGACGAGGAGATAGAATCCGTCGACAGCAGGGAGGCATTTGTCAATGCGATGGAAACAAGCGTCGAAAGGCATTACTTGAGCAAACCTGTGACAAGGAAGGCGATGAAGGGCGAGTATACAAGGAACGAGCTCTATGATGACATCGTGGCGGACGTCAGGAAAAGGGCAGGCGATGTGCTCCTGCCGGGCGAGGTCCAGGAAATAGTGGACAGGGCGTACGACAGGATAGCAGGCACCTGGGAAAGGGGCATCAAGAAGAAGGAACAAGGGTAAAAATATAAGCTGCCTCGTCCAATCTTTCTCATGCCGCTCGAGCCGATAATCATAGGCAGGGACCCTGAGGACATAAGGAAGTACGGAGCAAAAGGCACGGCCTTCATAGGAAGGCACATAGTCGGCACGGGCTTCGAGACGCACATGACCAACCCCGTGCGCATGGATGTCATGAGGCCGCATGTCATGCTGATAGTCGGCAAGCGCGGAACAGGCAAATCCTACAGCGGGGCGGTCATCGCCGAGGAGATAATGAACCTGCCGCCGGCTGAGAAGGAGAACCTTTCCGTAATAATGATAGACACCATGGGAATATACTGGTCCATGAAGGAGCCGAACGACCCGGCCCTGATACTTCTGAAGGAATGGGGAATGAAGCCCAAGGGCTTCGACACGCAGAACATAGTGCCGGAGGGCCTGACGGAGTTCTACATCCGCGCAGGCGTGCCGTTCGACGGCACTTTCTCGATAAGGCCTTTCGACCTTTCGTCGGGCGACTGGGCGCTCACCTTCGGCCTGAGCCTCTATGATTCCCTGGGCATACTGCTCGAGAGAACCATCGCTGGGCTGAAGGGAAAGGAGTACTCGCTGGACGACATAATAAAGGCCATAGGGGAGGACAAGCGGGCGGAGCAGAAGGACAAGCTCGCGCTTGAGAACAGGTTCCTGGCCGCGAAAGAATGGGGGCTTTTCTCCGACAAGGCCGTTCCTATAGAGAAGTTCCTCAAGCCCGGCGTGGCGACCGTGCTGGACGTATCGCTGATGGACTGGTCAGTGAGGAACCTCATGCTAGGGATACTTGCGCGCGAGGTGTACGAGGCGCGCGTTGCCGCGAGGCGCGAGGAGGAGATGGCGATAATGGCAGGAGAAGCGGTGAGGAAAGTGCCCATGACATGGTTCATAATGGACGAGGCGCACAATTTCGTGCCTGCCGAAGGGAAGACGGCAGCGACTGACGCGCTGCTCACGCTTGTCACGATGGGAAGGCAGCCCGGAATCTCGACTGTCTTCATAACCCAGCGGCCCAACAAGCTGCATGAGACAGTGATAGCGCAGTCGGACCTTGTGATAGCCCACAGGCTCACATCGTCGCCGGACCTGGAAGCGCTCTCCGCAGTGATGCAGACGTACGCGCTCGAAGACATAAGGAAGAGCGTGAGCGACCTGCCGAAGACAAAAGGGGCGGGGCTCGTGCTGGACGACAACTCGGAAAGGGTCTTCAACATCCAAGTAAGGCCTCGCGAGAGCTGGCATGCCGGCGGAACGCCGGTCGCCTTGATGGGCTGAAACTTAAATAGAATAGGCGCACATTCTATTCCCATGGAATATTTCTGCCATCCGCTGGTGGTGCCGAAGTCAATCGAGCTAAGGGAATATCAGGCAAACATCCTGAAGACGGCGCTCGAGCGCAACACGCTCTGCGTGCTGCCGACAGGGCTCGGCAAGACCGCGATAGCGATAATGCTCGCCGCCGAAAGGATGGAGCGCTTTCCCGGAAGCAAGACGCTCGTCGTTGCGCCGACAAGGCCGCTGTGCAGCCAGCACCAGAAGGCGTTCCAGGGCGCGCTCGACCTGCCAAAAAACAGCGTCATACTGCTGACCGGCCAGATAACTCCGCAAGCAAGGCAGGCCTATTATGAGAACGCGAAGGTGATATGCGCGACCCCGCAGACGATACAGAACGACCTGCGCACGGGCAAGCTCAACCTTTCTGATTTCTCCCTGCTCGTGGTGGACGAGGTCCACCGCGCTGTGAAGAAGTACGCCTATCCTTTCGTTTCGCAGCTATACGAAAGGACTGCGAAGAACCCGAGAATACTTGGGCTCACAGCAAGCCCTGGCAGCGAGGAAACGAAAATAAAGGAAATCTGCAGGAACCTGTCGATAAACGCCGTGGAGATAAGGGGCGAAAATGACAGCGATGTCATGCATTACGCGCAGCACGTGGATGCCGAGATAGTGCGCGTTGAGCTCGGCGAGGAGATGAAGCTGGCGCAGGAGAGGCTGAAGAGCGTGCTGAAGGACAGGATCGAGAAGCTGTCGCGGTACACGGCGCAATGCAGGACAAAGAGGGACATACTGGACCTGCAGAAAAGGATATCCCGGCAGCTCCAAATGGAAAAGGACCCTTCGCTCTATTATGCGGCTTCGCTGGCCGCGGAGACGATAAAGATATGGCATGCGCTCGAGCTGCTGGAAACGCAGAGCATAGGCGCGCTCAAGGGATATTTCGACAGGATGGCCGAGGGCAGGAGCAAAGCGACAGAACGGATGCTCGGCGACGACCGCGTGAGGGACGCGATAATCACCGTCCAGCACCTTTATGCCGAAGGGAAGGAACATCCGAAAATAGGGAAGCTAAGGGAAATCGTTGCAAAAAGCATAGAGGAAAACAAGGACGTCAAGATAATCGTTTTCAGCCAGTACAGGGACAACATCGAGGCCATCTACAGCATGCTGCAAAAGGTCGAGGGCTGCAGGCCCGCTGTCCTGATAGGCCAGGCGAAGACCAGCGACGAGGACAGCGTCGTCTCGCGGGGTCTGAAGCAGAAGGAGCAGATAGACGTCATCAAAGACTACGAGGCATACGTGTACAATGTCCTGATAACGACGTCCATAGGCGAGGAAGGTCTCCACCTCAGCTCCGCTGATATGGCGATATTCTACGAGCCGGTGCCCAGCGAGATAAGGACAATCCAGAGGCGCGGACGAGTGGGCAGGACAAAGGTTGGCCGGGTCGTCTTCCTCATAACCAAGGACACCAGGGACGAGGCCTACTACTACTCTGCCCGCCGCAAGGAAAGGGAGATGAAGGAGATACTCACGGAGATGCGCGAGGACATGAAGCAGCACAGGCTGGGGGACTTCTGATTTATATTTCTTGGATATGAATTGGTGTTATGGACAACAAGATTATAATATACGCCGATACGAGGGAATTCAACAGTGAGGTCATCGTTTTCCTTGCGCGGCACGACTGTACGGTCAAGCAAAAGATGCTGCATGTGGCCGACTACCTTGTCTCCGACCGCGTGGCGATAGAAAGGAAGACAACGACGGATTTCGCCTCGAGCATAGTGGACCAGCGGCTTTTCTCGCAGGTGAGGGCGCTGAAGGAGAACTTCGAGAAACCCGTGCTGATAGTCGAGGGCAATAGCCTTTACGAAAGGCTCAACCCGAACGCCGTCCGGGGCGCGATCGCTTCGCTGGCGCTGGATTTCGGAATACCGCTCATCTGGACAAAGGACCCTGGCGAGACCGCAGGAATGATATTCTGGCTCGCCAAGCGCGAACAGCTGGACGAAAAGCGCGAAGTCAGCGTGCGGGGCGAGAAGAAGGCAGCGACGCTCAGCCAGCAGCAGGAATTCATGATAGCCGGCCTGCCTGGCATATCCACTGTGCGGGCGAGGGCACTCCTGAAGCACCTGAAAACGCCCCTGAATGTGCTTTCCGCAAGCGAGAAGGAGCTCGAGGAAGTGGAGGGCGTTGGCAAGAAGACGGCGGAGAATATAAGGAAGCTCCTGGATACGGAATATGAGGGGAGGAAATGAAGCGCATCACGGTTTTTCTGATTGTATTGGCCATGTCCGGCGGGGCATACGCCGCCTGCGACTGCCCGAAACCGTCAGACTGGTCATCCTGCTCGGCCGGGCAGCAGGAAAGGTTCGTATATTATTGCAACGAGAGCACCGGCGGGAACTGCTTCGGCGAGAAGGAGGTCAGGGAATGCGCCCCCTTCCTCTCCTTGGCGCTGTGGCTGACCTTCTTTGCGGTCGTAATAGGGCTTTTCGCGGCCGTTTTTCTTCTGGCGAAACCCAAAAAGAAAGCTTAAATATATAATTTTTGTAATAAGTAATGGGTTCACATGGCAAAGAAGGTAATCAAAGCCGTAAAAGGGGGCAGAAAGAAGGCTTTTAGGAAGGCCCCGATGAGGATAGGACTTCTCGCTTACATGTGGGCGGCTGTGATACTTCTGCTGGCAGTCGGGCTTTACACTACTGCGGCGCCCTATGGCAGCTCTTCACCGACAGCGTTTGCCGCTTGGACGACCTACCAGGGCGAGGGCCAGGCAGGGTTCTCGAAGGAGAACGGACCCTCAAGGGGGGAACTCATGTGGAACGCCGCGCCGGGCGAACTCGTGATAGGCTCGCCGCTATACGACGGGCAATACATATATTTCTTTACAAATAACGGCAATCTTTACAGGACCGATGTCTATGGAAGCACGGCCTTGATATACAACTTCGGCAAGGACGGCATGCTGCCTACGCCATATTCGATGCCGATGAAAGCTAAAATAAGCCTGAAACATAAGGTCACGAGCACGAACTATGAGCAGGGCAGGCATGAATATTGGCAATACACCACGCATGATACCATCATTATCCCGCTCACGAGCGGAAAGATACTTTTCATAGAAGACAGCAAGATTGCCAAGGCAAAGGAGCCAACCGGCAGGATAGTCAAGGAGCTCGCGGGGTTCGACGGAAGGACCCAGCCGATAATAAGCGGCGACCATATGTTCGCGATGATAAACGGCTGCCTTGCCAAAATCAGCCTAAGAGAAGACCTGAACGTGATTTCGCGCCTGTGCAATATCAACAAATATGGTTTCAGAACCGATTACGGGCCGACAATGACGCTTTACAATAACAACATATATCTCGTGGGCAAGGACTTTTCAGGCAGCCACAACAACGTCCTTTGCAAGATAGACACCACAAAGGACTCTTATGCCAATCCTCTGATGCAAGACTACAAGGCGCCGACCGTAACCTGGTGCTCAGCATCTTACGGCGGTTCGACAATGTACGGACCGGACCTTATTCTGCAGGGCGACATTGTCGGCGCGCCGGTTGTAGTTGACAGCAGGATATATGTGGCGACCAACCAGAAGATGTACGTCATATATGACACTGGCGCTTCATACGAATACTCCAACAAGGCGGAAGGCGACAAGGCCTGGCTCTATGGAAAGGGCGCCGCACAGCAGCCGACAATATACAAGATAGACATCAACAAGCACGCGATATATTATATTGACGCTTCAGGTTTCGTGCACTTGCTGAATCACCAGGGCAAAGAGGTCTGGTCATCGCCAAATTGGTACTCCGCAAGCAAGGGGCCTATGCTGGCTGCCGGCTACTGGCCGAACGTGAAGCTGTATCTGAAGAACGGCGACCAGATGATAGCTCTCGACGGAATCGACACGTTTGACGGCGGAAAAGAGCTCTGGTCATATTCAATCGGCGAAGGCTACAACACGCCGATAATCTCGGGTAACACGATATTCGTCGGCGGGGAGAACGGATTGATGGCACTCACAGAGGACACGGAAAGACCGCAAATCACTTTCATTTACCAGAGCAGAAACACCGTCGAAACAGGCTATTTAGGCACCGACCAAATAACGCTCTCGGGAGAAATCAAGGATTCTGCTCCGTCAGCGGGTCTGGACAAGATAGAAATACAGGTGAAAGAAAGGGACGTGTGGAATTCTGTTACGGCAAAGGCCTTCAAAAAACAGGTATTCGGAGCGAAAATAAGCGCGGACTACACGCCTATCGCGAAGCTCGGCGAAACCGTCAGCTGGAGGATTTACGCGAAAGACAAAGCCGGCAACGAAAGGACATCATCGATAATGACGTTCAGCATGGTTCCTGAGAGCAATGTCGACGTTTACGAGCCGTATATGACAGGGAGCGAGATTGACAAAGCCGAGGTGGCCACATATGAGAAGTTCAAAGTCACAACGACCTGGCAGGACGATTTCGAGCTCAAGGACGTGACGCTCATAGCCAACGAGAACGGCGTTGAAAGCGAATATTACAGCGAGTTCGACGGTATAAACGGCGAGAGCGAGACAAGGGAATGGTACCTGTACAGCGCCTCGTTAGGAGGCAGCACCATAAACCTCAGAATCAAGGTCTGCGACGCGGCTTCGCGGCACGGCGCGGCAGAGGACAGGTGCGCTGAGGAGAGCATAGGATCAGTCATTGTAAGGGACATAATACCGCCGAAGATAACAGAAATAAGCCAGGACAAGGACACCGTCAAATACAACGAGGACATCAAGCTGAGCGTCAAGGCTTCGGATGACGGCGGGCTTGCGAGCGTCACATACAAGCTCTGGGACGGCGAGAATATGGTCTATGTCGGCGGCGCAAAGGACGTGACGGAGACGTACACGTTCAGGCCGAGCAGCCTGCTGCAGGGCCAGGTAATAGACTGGACAGCGACCGTGACAGACCTGTCCGGCAACACGTATGATTACGGCACAGTAAAGAGATTCCGCGTAAGCGACACCATGAAGCCCAAGATAACCGCGATATCGGGCCCGTCATCGGTTAGCGCCGAGGACACGGCTGACATAAGCGCGGTCGTCTACGACAACGAGACAAGGGTGACGAAATGGGAGCTCTATGTTGAATACGGCGGGAAAACCGAAAAAGTGGCCGAAGGCAGCCCATACAGCGAGGAAGCCAGAGTAACCCCGCAAATAAAGGCGACCGAGGCATACAGGCAGGCTGGAACGGTCTATTACTATTTCAGGGTCACCGACGAGGACGGCAATGTGCAGGATTCGACAAAGAAGCCGCTCGCAGTGACGGTCTCATGCAAACAGCGCGATATTTACGCGCCGTTCGCACATCTCGGCATGCAGTCAGCGAACAGCGTGCTGCCAGGCGGAAACATAACCTTCTCCGCGAAGATCAGCGATGATGTCGATCAGTACGGCTGCGGAGGAATAAAGAGTGCCAAGCTGTTCGCCGTCGGCGAGGACGGGATCGAAAGGACAATTGGAACAATCATCTTCGACGATATGAACAGCAGGAACATCATAGAGAAGAAATCCTATGTCGAGGCCGGAGGCGCGACGAGATACAAGCCTTCCGCCGTCTGGGCGAACTTCACATGGAACGCACCGGAAGAATACACCACGAGATGGGACGATATACAGGTAACCGGCCTCGGGGCGCCGACAACGAACGCCGATCTGATTGGCCAAGGTATTGTGCCGGGCATATTTTCAGTGACAGGCTACCAGGTGTTCGGCGGGAGCAGCATAACAGAGGGCATCCAGGGGTCTGCAGGCGCAAGCGCATCAAAGCCGTTCGCGATACCAGGCTCGAAGGTGAAATGGTACATCAAGGCTTACGATTACGAGGGCAACGAAGTCTCGACATTCAAGTACGAGTTCAAGGTGGCCGACGAGAATGCCCCGATGTTCAAGCCAGAAGGGGTGAAGCAGAGCAGCGCGAGGATGCTTCCGGGCGGCAGCGTCAAGCTCTCGGGCTGCATGGCCGATGCCGGCCAGCTCAAGGAAGCGAGATTCGAGGTGAATTTCGCAGGCGCATGGGTCGGGGTGAAATCCTTCGATTTGCTGCCTGAACGCGTTTGGGCCGGCGCAAAGACATGCAAAGAAATAGACTACAGCAACCCGGCGATAAAGGCCGGAACAGACATCAAATGGAGGATAAGGGCTGCGGACACCGAAGGCAACGAAGCGATTAGCGGTGACATGACGTTCAGAGTGAGCACGAACCCGCCGACCTGGTCGAACAAGATGGTCACTCCTGAGAAGCCGCTGCAGGGAGAGGAGGTCACGATATCGATTGATTGGTCTGATGATTACGGCCTTAAGGAAGCAGTATTCTCAACGAATGAAACTGGCATATGGGAGGAAAGAGGAAGGGTCAGCCTTGTAGGCACATCTGATACGGCAGTGTTCAAATGGAAGAACAGCCTGCTGACGCCAGGAACTGTTGTGGCATGGAAGGTCGCTGGCATTGACACTGACGGCAATATAGCCGACTCTGACCCTGAATTCACAATAGCGGCCGATACCACGTCGCCGACATGGTCCGACATGAGCCAGAGCAGCGATGCTCCGATGCAGGGAGAGATAGTGTTTCTAAGCGCCAAATTCGCTGACAATGCAGGCCTCCAAAAGGCGATACTGGAAACAGACGAGAGTGGAGAGTTCAAGAACATGGCGATTGTCACGCTATCAGGAAAGGAAGCCACGGCAAGATTCTCCTGGCAGAACCCGAACATCGAGGCAGGGAAAACCGTCAAGTGGAGGATAACGGCGTATGACGCGAGCAACAACAAGGTGACTACCAATGTTACGTCCTTCAATGTTCAGGCTGCGCCCGCTGTCTGCCCGCGCTGCCCGGCTGCGACGGACTGGACATCGTGCGTGAGGGGCAAGCAAACCAGGACGGTATACTCGTGCGACGCGACGACCGGTTACGAATGCAAAGCGAAATATGAGGATATGACGTGCGTGAACACGCCGCAGGAGATAGCGCTCTACGCTATCGAGGACGCTAGGGCGGCCCTGAAGGCGGCGGAAGCCGAGGGCAAGGACATAAAGGACGCGAAGGCGCTGCTCAGCGAGGCCGAGGCGTTCTATGCCGGCGGCAATTATGTTGACGCAAAGATGAAGGCGGACGAGGCTGCAGCGGCAGTTGGCGCCGCGCCCGTGCTGCTCAAGCCTGTGGAAATCCTGTGGGTGGCTCTGGGAGTGGTGGTCGCGATATGCGGCGTGGTGCTTGTGATGATGAGAAAGAAAATAACAGGCCATGCCGCCAAGAAGGCGGAGCCTGCCGATCGGGAAACGCCCTGAGAAACCGGTTCCCCTCCTTGCGCGAGGAGCTTTCTTGATTTGCGGTCATTCTGCGACATTGCCGCATCGGTCCGCCGCCTACCTATTTATTTTTTGGATGCGGTATAATGGAAATGAGGCTCCTCATTGTAGGCGTGGACCCGGGGCTGAACAGCGCCATCGCCGCGCTTGACCTGAAAGGCAAATACGTCGGACATGTCAGCAAAAAAGGCTGGACGCCGGCCGGCATAAAAAAGGCCATAAGCGACATGGGCAGGCCCCTTTTCATAGCGGTCGACCGGGCGGACGCGCCGGACGCGGTGAAGAAGATAGCCGCCTCGTTCAATTGCAAGCTCTTCACGCCAGCAAAAGACTTGGGCGTGGATGAAAAAGAGAGGCTTGCGGCCGAAATCCCAATCAGGGGCCTCAGCAGCCATGAGGCCGACGCGCTGGCTGCTGCGCTGGCGGCCTGGAAGTCCGTGGCCAACCAGTTCACAAAGATAGACGCCAACCTGGAGGCCATAAGCATGGAAGACAAGTCCGACGCCATCAAGGAGATGATAGTGACCGGCAGGGCGAAGAACATCTCGGAATCGCTGGAGAAGCTCGCGCCCCGGCCGAAGCCTGAGCCGAAACATAAGGCAGGGCCTGTTCCTGACGCCGCAACAGCGAAAAGGCTCGAAAGGGAGCTGGAGATAAGGGACCTTTACATCAAGAAGCTCGAAGACAAGGTGAAAATGCTTGAAAAACGGATGGAAGAGATGGAAGAGGAGAAGATAAGGAGGAACAGAACCGACAGGGCACGCGTATACAGGGACAAGGAGGTGAGCATGAGGGAGGGCATGATAGCCCAGCTCAGGCAGGAGCTTGAAAGGGAAAAAGCCAGAAGCGAGGAGCTTGAAAGGAAAGCGAAAATCCGCGAGGAAAGGGAGGAAATAGAGGCCGACGGGTTCGTGCCGGTCGTTCCCGTGCGGCATTTCAATCGCGCGGAGCTGGCCGCAGCAGACGCGGAGTTCGGGCTGAAAGGCGGGACCCTGTGGGTTACGGAATGGAGCGACAGCGAAGCCGCAACCACATTCCTGCTGGCGCTCAGGCCGAGCGTCGTGATAGGAAAGCCGCCGCTCGGCGTGAGGGAAAGGCTGCTTGCAGCCGCGATACCGGTGGCCGAACTGGAGCCGGGCAGGGACAGGCGCTGGGCCTTTGTGAGGAAGGAGGAGCTGGAGGCTGCCGTGAAAGCCGGCACAAAAAAGGGCTTCATGGGCTGGCTCAAGGAATACCGCAAACGGGATATATAA
The DNA here is from genome assembly GCA_038999215.1 of Candidatus Aenigmatarchaeota archaeon. Classification (GTDB taxonomy): domain Archaea; phylum Aenigmatarchaeota; class Aenigmatarchaeia; order Aenigmatarchaeales; family JACQIB01; genus JAWABM01. The sequence continues at coordinate 45,645 of JAWABM010000001.1, forward strand.
TATAGGCAGTAAAAGGAGCGGGCTTTAAATAAATGCGCGCTAACTTCTTCTGAAGAGTGAAATTATATAAGCAAAGCTTGCGAATTACATGAAGGTCTTTTGCAATGGCAACGGGGGTAAAGAACGGCAAAAGGATAGGAAAGGTCGAGAGATACATCCTTGACAAAATCGAAAGGGAAGGCGGAATACTTCTAAGCCTGATAGACCCTGATTCGCAGCCCTTTGAGAAGGGCGCGAAAGTCGCGGAAGCGAGCTGCGAGGCAGGGGCTGACGTGATCCTTGTCGGAGGCAGCATAGGAGCGCAGGGCCTCATACTCGACAAGACCACAAAGATGATAAGGGAGCGGGTGAACGTCCCGATAGTGCTCTTCCCCGGGAACGTCGGGACGATAACGCCGTATGCCGACGCCATGTACTTCATGTACGTGCTCAACTCGCGCGAGGTGTACTGGATGTCGACCGTCCAGATACAGGGCGCGCCGGTTGTCAAGCGCATGGGCATAGAGCCCATACCCACGGGCTACATCATCCTTGAGCCCGGAAAGGCGGTCGGCTGGATATCCAACGCCAACCTCATACCCAGGAACAGGGGCGATCTGGCCGCGGCAACGGCACTGGCGGCCCAGTACATGGGCGCCCACTTCATAGTCACGGACTCAGGCAGCGGAGCTGAGACGCCTGCCCCGCCCGAACTTGTGGCCGCCGTGAAATCGCAGCTTTCTGTTCCTTACTTCTACGCTGGCGGCTGCAAGACAGCCGACCAGGCAAGGGCGATAATCAAGGCCGGCGCCGACGGAATCCAGATAGGCACGGCCTTCGAGATAGAGGACGACGTGAAAAAGGTCACCGAAAAGGTCGCCCAGATGAAGGCGGCGATAAAGGAGGCTGGCAGGGACAGGGTCAAGAAGGGCGGCTGGAACGAGCCCAAGAGCAAGTCGTTCCTGCCGATAATCAGGGTTCCGCGCATGTTCAAGCTGCCTGCCATAAAGAAGCCAGATTTCAGCAAGGACGACATCAAAGACACGCTGAAAAGGTTCAAGGAGAAGCGCAAGAAATCAGAAAAGGAATGAGAGGAAATCGCCGACCACCAAAGTGAACGCCAGGGCGATGAAGAACACCATCGTGTACCTTATGCCGTCCCTCACGAGGACGTATTTCATCCTCCTCCTTATGATCGCGACCTCTTTCTTGGTCAGCCCCCTTATGAAGCGCTTCTTTATCCCGAGGAACGGTATGTCCTGACCGACTATGTCGTCCGCGCGGAGCTCGCGCGTGCTTATTCTCCTCTGCAGGCCCTTCTCGACCGCGCAGGATATCCTGTAAAGCGGCGGAAGGGCCACTATCAGGGCGGCCAGAAGAAACACGGCTGGCAGGGGCAGGAAGAAGCAGGCCGCTATGGCCGGAACGAGCAGGATAGGGTAGAACCTGGCGTCAGCCCTTATTGCCTTCGCCACGCCTGCCCTGAGCTTCCTGCTCTTCAGCACCAGGGCGGCAGAATAGGCGATTGAGTAGGCAGCGCCTATGATAAAAACGTTCATGAAATAGGTGAGCGCGAACGGGAACACTGTCGCTGCCGCGAAGGAAGGCGCGGCAGGCACGAGGAAGCCCACTGCCGCGAAGAGCGCGGAGTCGCCGTCGCCCCATGCGCCCAGATAATACATCATTATGCTGAACAAAGAGTACGCCACGCCTACCTCGAGGCAGAGCACAATCGGGGCGTACGAACCCGACAAAAGGCTCTCCGCGGCATGCAGCAGGACGCCGGCGGCGAGCATAGGAAAAACTATCTTGCCGGGAACGTTGCTGGTCTTAAGGTCCCAGCTCCCTACAGCCAGCGATCCGATAAGCGCGGTTGCCACGGCGATGAGCTCGAACATATTATTTATTAAGACTGCCGATTTATAATGGTTTTATGAAAATCGCAAAGGGGCAACTGGTGCTGCTTGTCGGCCCGGAGCGCGAATATCTCGCGCCGGCGGAAGGGAAATTCAACTGCAAGAGCGGCACGATGGACATGGAGAGCGTCATCGGCAGGGAGTTCGGGAAGAAGGTCAGGATAGGCGAGGACGACTACTATGTGTTGCAGCCGAGGTTCCTTGACCTGCTTTACAAGAAGGCCGTGCGCGGGCCTCAGGTGATATCTCCCAAGGACGCTGCCGTCATCGCAGCGGAAACGGGCTGCGGAAAGGGCTCGCGAGTGGTGGATGCTGGCAGCGGGAGCTGCTTCCTCGCGCTCATGCTCGCAAACATGGGCTGCGACGTGACATCGTACGAGAAGGAGAAGAAGTTCTTCGACATAGCGAAGAGGAACGCTGAGCTCATCGGCAGCGGCGTAAAAGTCCTGCACAAGGACATAACCAAGGGCATAAGCGAGAAGAACCTAGACCTCGTGACGCTCGACATGGAGGATGCGGACAAGGCCGTCAAGAACGCGTTCACGGCGCTCAAGCCCGGGGGCTGGCTGGCGGTATTCTCGCTGCACGCCGAGCACCTCATCGCGGTGCGCGCGGAGCTGGAGAAGCACCCGTTCACGTCCGTGACTACGGTGGAGTCGCTGCGGAGGGAGTGGCAGTTCCAGTCCGGCGAGCGCACGTGGACGAGGCCGAAGACGCACATGCTCGGCCACACAGGCTTTATAACCTTTGCCAGAAAACTATGATGGAAACGGGCCCGTGGTTTAGCTTGGCTAGAATGCCAGCTTCGGGGCACCTTTTGCGGCGCAAAAGCTGCACCAAAAGGCGCGGAAGAGCTGGTGACCGGTGTTCAAATCACCGCGGGCCCACCAAAACACCTTTCTTAGCAAGAAATATGCGCCAAAGAAAATGAAAATATTTATTTCTTAGCCATCAACCAATACTATGCTCTTTGAGAAGGAATCTTTCATAGCTGTCTGGCTGGCCAGCATCACGATAAGCAACCTTACATTGGCCTATCTTGTGAAAAAGGACTACAACGAGCAGAAAAACAGCGGGCAAGTCTCCAACTTCGGAGAATACTGGCAGAAGGGCGTCGGACAATTCAGCGATATAATCCTATAAACCGACTTCCACATAGGCCCCTAACACAACGGCGAGCACCGCCAGGCCGACCAGGAATACGGAGTCGCGGAGCACCAGGCAGAACTCCTTGCTCATCAGCTTCTCCCTTATTATGCCGGCCGAGAGCATGCCGCCGCCTATTCCCGCAAGGAAGTACGCGCCTATCTCGATTATCGCATGCGGCATTATGCCGGTCGTCTGGAGCAGGAAATGGGCGTAAAGGCCCTTCCTGATGAAGTTCGCCAGGTATACGCCGAGTATCGAGGCGTTCCAGGCGAGTATGAACATGGCTCCGGTGCCGATTATGAACGAGAGGAAGAACGAGAACGCCATGACCTTGAGGTTGTTCGTTATTATCACATCCAGAAGCCCTTGGTTCAGCGCCGATCCCGTGCCAAGCGAGCGTATGGAGTTTATCTCGCTGACCTGCTGGCTGAAGGCCGCATTCACGAATGATTCCGGCATGAATGACGCTATGACGAGCACGGCCGCCATGCAGCCGATGAAGAACATGGAGAATATCCTGATGGTCTCCTCATGCCTCTCGAAAAATGTTTCCTTTATCAGGCCCTCGGCCTCCTCCCTCTCTATCTCCTCCTCTATGCCAAAGAGCCTGTAGATGAGCGGCGCGACCGCAACGGCGACAAGCAGAGGCGCTATTATGCCAGCATAAGCAGGAAAGACCAAGTATGCTATGAAGACGCAAGCGATGGAGACTATGAAGGAGAGTATGAGCATGTCCACCGGCTTGTTTTCGACCTTCTTAGCTGGAAAAAGCGATTCGAGCACCATATCATTTCACCTTCTTCTTGCCTTTCAACATATTTATACCTTCATCCCTCTTTTCGTCCAGCTTCGCCCTCTTCTGGAAGCGTTTCCTTACCCTGAGGAAATGGTACGCCGCAACCGCCGCAACGACGGCGGCCACGCCTGCCACTGAGCCGGTCTGCACCCATTCCGCAGGCGACTGCGGGGAAATGAGCTTGCCGAAATCTATCTGAGGGAGGCCCGGCAACACCGCGCAGCTTTCCTCAACCGTATAGTTCATGCAGGCGTAGTCGGTCGTTTCATTACAGTAGAAGTACATTGATTTCTTCAGCCCATTCACGCATTTGCCGTGTATCGGGGCCGGGCAGGCCGGGCACTCCAGGCAGGGCCTCTTCCTCTCGACAGGAACGCAGGTGTAGCCGGTTGTCGCGTTGCAGTCATAGTCGCTCCTGGTCTGGTTTCCCTGGATGCAGGCCGACCAGTTCGAGGGCGCAGGGCACTTGCATTCGGGCACGCCCACAACCGCGAGCACGGCCGGCAGGACGATGTCCGCCTGATAATAAGTCGCGTTATCGTCCCTGCCCACGTTCCTTCTGGCGAGCTCGGTCCAGCCCGTCCCGTTGAAGCCCAGCATCATAATGTCAGAATAGCCTATTCCTGTAGCGAGCAGCCAGCTGTTGTTCACAGCGAAGCCGATCTTCACCTCGGAGACGGTCGCATTGGGCGTGTCGAGCGAGGCGTTGTAGTAGCGGTAGGCCAGGCCCTCCTTGAGCGGCGCCGCGGAATCAAGCGGCCTGAAGGTGAACTTGGCGCTGCCGGCCACGGACTTGTAGAAGCTGTCCAGCCTGATGTCGTGGCAATACTTGGTGTAATTCGCATTGGTGTAAGTGCCCGCCGGCACTCCGTTGAACGTATAGACGAGCGAGGCCTTCGAGCAGGAATACGGCTCTGCACCGCCCAACCCTCCGCCCCCGGGCGAGCCGCCTGTCACGACCGACTCCGTAGTGCACGGATCAGCCAGGAACGTCGCATTGGTGGAGTAGTTCCAATTGCCGGCGGAATCGTTGGCCCACACGAACCAGTTTATCCATCGGTTCTTCACGGACTCGTTCCACCAGCTGAAGTTCGTCCAGTTGCTCTTCCATCCCGCCTGCAGAGGCGAACCGTACGCAGACTTGTTCTCGTGCGCGCCTGTCTCGTTCGTAGAGAGCGTGACATAGGAGACGTTGCATGTGCTATCCTCCCAGTGGACAGCAAGGTTTATGTTGCTGACCCCGCAGGGCTGCCCGCCACCGGAGCTGCTCTGGTTGTCGAAGAGCGGCGGAACCGTGTCGCGGATATAATCTGTCATTACTTGGGCTATGTTGTCATACGGGTCGCAATGCACCGATACGTTGTGCGGTCCGTCGCCAACGGCAGTGCCGTTGAACGCCAGCACGGACTCGTGATATGCGCCCGGCGTGAGCGTCCAGTTCTTCTGCGCGTCGTCTATCGAAAGCGTGCAGTTTGTCATGCCGCTGAAGGCGCCGCATCCAGCGCACCAGGAGAGCGGGTTGCCGGAGACGTTGAACCTGACCTCGTCGCTGTTCGTGCAGCCGCCCTTGACAGGCATGGAGATGTTCACGCAGAACGTGTTGCCCATGGGCGGCGCTCCGCCGTAATCCGACCCGCCGGTGTTCGTCCAGTAAGTGGTGTTGCCGTTGTAGCACATGGTGTTGTTCCTTATGACGTTCTGGCCGGCAGAACCGCCCTCGAAGCTCCATATGCCCCAGCCGGTGTTGTTCAATATCGTGTTGAACTTTATGTCAATCGAATCAAGCGAGTTCTGGACGTGTATGCCGTCGCCGCTGTTGTTGAAGATGTAATTGTAGGTTATGTTGCGCGAAGTCATGTTGGAAGCCTGCACCCAAACGCCTGCGCCCTTATTATTGGTTATCGTGTTGTTTATCGCGCGCACGCCGTAGGAGTTTTCGATGCGCACGCTGTCGTTTCCGTTCCCGTCGATTATGTTGCTATCTATCACGGTGCCGTTCAGCATGTAGTTGTAAACACCGTATCCGGTGTTGTTCGCTATGGTGTTGTTCAGCAGAGTGAGCCGCAATGTGTTCCACGGCGCTGTACCGGCGTCGCTGGCGACCACGCCCCTGTAGCCGTTCACGACGGTCGAGTTCTCCATATGGAGCACCATGCCGGCCGCGCCCGAGCCCTCGACATAAAGGCCTGTTAAAGCGAGCGCGCCGCTCGCCGCTCCGACCCCGCTAACGGTCGAGTTCCGTATGAACGCATTCGCCCCTCCCGAACCAAGGAGCCTGAACGTGTAAGCGTTAGGCGTGGCGTTGACTGTCATCGACTGGTTGTCCATTGTAAGCGCGCCTCCCATGCTGACAAGCATGCCGCAGCCCAGGGGTGACGCGCAATTGAACCTTATCGTGCAGTTGTCCATTGTCAGGCTGACGCCGCCTCCAGAAACGACGACGCTGCCGTTGATGATGAAGTCCTCGTTCTGGCATGCGCAGCCGCCGGCCAGCAGATTCCAGCTGCCCGCTCCCGGAGGGCCGCCAGCGCAGCCGGCGCCAACAAAGGCCGCTGCGGTGGGCCGCGGCTCCATGAACGGCACGGCAACGGCCAGAAGTACGACTAATGCCGCCAATATCACGTATTTCCTCATGACACCACTAATGATACTCTGGGAAGTTACGTATTTATTTGTTTACATCATATAGTATCCCATGCCGAACGAAAACCCGGCTTCTGCGCCAAAGAGGAGGCTTCCTGCCATAGAGAAGCGCATTTCCGAGATATCAATAGACGAGGACGTCAGGATAAGGATACTTGGCACGGTCCTGGAGGTGGCCGAGACGTCGCTGCTGATAGACGACGGCACAGGCAAAGCCGAGGTGACCTTTGACGACGCCAACAGCCTCAACGGCATAGGAAAGGGACAGATAATAAGGGTCGTGGCGAGGGTGCTGCCGCTGATAGACGGCTACGTTCTCAAGGGCGAGTGCGTGCAAGGGCTCGAGGGATTTGACATAAACCTATATAAGCGTGCGAAGCAAATAACTGGCTGAGGGGGATGCCATGTTTGTTGCGACTTTATCGGACGTCAAGACCTTGCGGGACAGCATAGACACGATTGCCCAGATAATAGACGAGGGCAACTTCAAGCTGAAGCCGAACGGCATAGAGCTGATGGCAGCGGACAGAGCCATGGTGGCCGTCGTGGACTTCAAGATGCCTTCGGAGGCTTTCGATACCTACCAATGCGACGCAGAAACTGTCGCGGGCCTTAACATGCTGAACTTCCTTACGATTCTCAAGAGGGCTGGAAGCGATGACAAGGTGACGCTGAGGCTGGCGGAAGGCAGGATGGAGGTCCTGCTCGAAGGGAGCTCCAAGAGGCTCTTCGCGATACCGCTCATCGACATAACAAAGGAGGAAGTGCCTTCTGTCGAGCAGTTCGAGTTCCCCGCGACAGCCGAGGCGGAGGGCGGGACCATTGCCAAGGGGGTGGACGACGCCGACATAGTGGCTGATTCCGTGATAATAGAGCTTGACGAGGGAAGCCTGAAGATGTTCGCCGAGGGCGGCTCGAGCAAGGCCGAGCTCAAGCTGGAGAAGGGCAGCGCGGCGCTCGTGAACCTGACGTCTCCGCAGGCAGTGAGGTCCCGCTATCCTCTGGACTACCTCAAGAAAATGATCAAGGCAGCGAAGCTTGCGACGAACGCCAAGATAAGGCTCGGGAACGACTACCCTATGAGGCTTGACTTCGACGGCGAGAAGGCGAAATTGGGCTTCGTGCTCGCGCCACGCGTTTCTGAGGAATGACGATGGACGACCAGACTTACCAGAAGGAAAAGCCGAAAATCGTCGAGGACATAAAAAGGTCCGTCAAAAGGATAATGGAGCAGAACAACGCCAATCCCAACTACATAGGAATGGCGCTGCAGTTCGCCGAGAGAAACATGGGAAATTACGAGCCGGAAATCAGGAGGATGGCGCAGTTCAGGGAGGAGGCAAGGGCGGCAAGGGACAGCGGCGACGCCGAGAAGTTCGAGCAGAAGACCGCGGCATACGGCAGGTACAGCGCAAGAGTGGCGCAGTCCATCAGGATGTCTTACAACGCATCCGTGCTGCAGTCAAACAAGGAAAAGCTGAAAGAAATAGCAAGAGAGAAGGCAAAGGCGCATACATGAGGATGATGATATAACCGAAGCAAAGGAACGCGGGCATGCGACAATAATAAGCGAGATACCGGCCTACAGGAAGACCTTTGAGGAAGTGAGGAGCCATCTGGACGGCAAGGAAAAGGAATTCTTCGACAAGAATCCCGGCAAGTACGTGGGCATGATAGGGAACATAGTCAACTGCGCGATTGCCGGGTCAGAGCTGCTGGTCAACAAAGGCGTAAATAACGTCATTAAGACTGTAAAGAACGACTACAAGAAAGAGACGAATAAATAATTCAGAACTTCGGCCGCATGGAATGCATGAACTTTCTTAGCAAGAACCATAAGCCAACCACTATCATGATGAAGCCTGCGCCAGCAGCGGCAGGATTGGCTATGACCAGGCCGGTCGGGCCTTCCGGAGCGATTTGCGCGGGCTGCTCAGGCGCGGCAGCAGCATTTTCATTCTGCGGTTCGCTTGTCTCCTCGGTCACGCTGCCTGCCGATTCCGTCCTGTTCTCCTCCACCCAGACTATGGTCACTCCACTGTGCGAGCTTCCTCCGCTTCCGTGATTGTCAGGCAGGTCGACGGAGAACGCCGCATTGGCAGCGGCCTCATTCCCTGCAATGTCCCTGCATCTGAAATAATAAGCATAGCTTCCTTCTCCGAGGCTCAAGACCTGCGAGTGCGATGTGCCTCCGGTCGAGGCGAAGTCGGACATGCTCTCATAAGCGACATCCGAATCCGCGTACCTGCAGACAGCGTTCTCGTCCGTCGCAACCGACAGCGTCACCGAGCCCGAGGTCAAAACGCCCGTCGGGCCTGCCGAACTTATGGCCGGAGCGGTATTGTCGGATGTCATGTTTATCTCCAGCTCAATGGAATCGTCGGTCCCGTCGTTCAGCCTGCAATACATCGCATGCACCGCATCGTCGGACCAGGCTGACGTGAACTCGCAGGTCCTGTTGCCTGCTCCGAACGCGCCGCTGCACAGGTCCGCGAGACCCGTGGCAGAGCCGCAACGCAAGCTCATCGGATCTCCGTCGGCATCATCCGCGTCTTCCGCCATGAACAGGATAGCGCCCCCGTTCCTGACAGCCGTTGAATTATAAGATAACCCTATCATTGTCGGCGCGGAATTGCTTATCGTTACGTCATCATATTGCATCGTACCGTTCTCATAGCCGTCGAATGGAACAACCGTGCAGTTCCAGACGTCGCCTTTCGTGGTGTTGCCGCTGCCAAGAAGGTCCGTTGCAAAGGACGAAAGGACCTCGTACTGCAGAACACCGTCCTTGTACCAGCGGTAATGGTACTGCTCCGAATCGCTGTCGGCATCCGACCAGCCCGCGGCCGAGCACGTCATATCATCATTCGTGTAGGCAGGATCCGGATTTATGGCGGCGGATGTGATGGACGGCGCAGCGTTCTCCCTGAAGGCGCGGCCTTCGGAAACGCCCACGTTGCCTACGGTGTCGTTCGCATAGGCCTTGTAAGCATAATCAGTGCCATCAGCCGTGGCTTTAGTGGCGTAGCAGCCGTTGCCTACCCTTGTCATCGCCTCAATTGCGCCGTTCCAGTCGAGCCAACATGAATCGAGGCCCGAGCCCGCCTCATAGATGCTGACGTTTATCGTCTCGCTGTTCGCGATGCGCCTCGAAAGGTTCGAGGGCGTAGGGTCGACCAACGTTATTACCGGCGCAGTGTTGTCAATCGTGACATTGGGGGCGACAGCGGTGTCACCCAAGTTCGTCACGGCCTTGAAAACAAAGTTGCCGTCAGAGACGCCTGTTGAATCCCACGAAAGCGTGAACTCGGTCCCGGCAGTGGTGTTGACGCCGATAAGGTGGTCGCTCCCGTCATTATAATAGAAGGTCACATTGTCCCTTGCAACAGAGGTCGTCGCATTGAGCAGCATTGACCCGCCAAAAAACGAGTTGTCCACGGGGCTGTTGAGCGTCACGCCTGCGGCATAAGCAACGGAAGAAACGAGCGCGAAAGCGAACAACACGGCTAGGATCCAGCGCATACATATCACTCTTTAATAGTGCAAGTATACATATTAAGGTTTCTGATACAGAGCGGCAAGTATTACGGGCAAAAGAATCGTGACGTCGCCGTCAACTGTGACATACTGCGCGTCCTCCTTGACCTTGCCCCAGCTCACGGCCTCCGTCAAACGGGCGCCACTCAAACTTCCGTCGTACTGGCTGGCCGTTGTTATATAGACCGCGTAGTCCAGGCCGCCCTTGAACTGGTTCCACCAGATGGTGTGGTGCTTGCTTATGCCTCCGCCGAGCATCAGGGCGCCTGTGACCTTGTTGTCGAACGCTATATCCGCGAGTTCGCGCTCGTCCTTGAGCACATCGACCTTGAACTTATTGTCCTGCGAGAACCAGACCAGATTCGTGCCGAAGGCGCCGTCGGTGATGCCAGGAACGTAGACAGGAACGTTCCTCCTGGCCGCCTGATAGAGGATGGAATTCCTGTCGCTCAGCCGCAACCCGAACTCATGTATGAGCTCGCGGCCGCCCCACTCCTGCTTCTTGGCAGCCAGCTCCTTCAGTATGGGCTGCATGTTCTTCTCTATGACATCGCCGTAGTTCTCGGTCGGAATCGTTATGTTACCGAGCCTGTAAAGGTCGAGCCTGTGCATTGCCTCATCGTTGAGCTCGAACGCGCCGTGATAATACTTGCCTCCCCAGGCGCGGGCAAGGTCATGGTCCATTGTCCCGCAGGTGGTGATTATTACGTCGAAAAGGCCCTTTTCTACGGCCTGCGCTATCGCGCCGCGTAGGCCGGTGGAAACCACGCATGCGGGGAAAGAAAGGAACTTCTTGCAATTCTTGTCGGCTATCATCTTGCGCAGGATGTCGGTCGCCGTGCCCATGTTCTTCGCCCCGAAGCCGCCGGATCTCTCCATCTGGCGGACGAGCTCGGCAACGCTCACATTGCCGAGGTCCATCTCCTCGACCATCCTCTTCAGCAGATCCTCGCGCTTCATAAGCCCTATTAGAACTTTCAACCTTTTTATAGTTTGGCGCTTCAATCTATGTCATGCACCAGCTGGACATCATAAATTATTATTCTAGGAAGGACGTGCAGAGCGCGATAGCTGACGCCGCGAAGGACAGGGAAATCGCCGGCACCGTGAGGGACGGCGCCTTCATGGCCAGACCGGACGTGCTGCAGTACCCGAAGGACGTGATAGAAAAGGTGAAGAACGGGGCGGTCGCCTTCCACCTTTCGGTCGAGCATTGGAAGCAGCCGCTGTCGCTGGCGACAGCGATGGGCAGGAAGGACCTTGACGAGCTGAGGAAAGGCTGGGACATGATAATAGACATCGATGCCAAGGCGAAGCTCGAGCACGCGAAGGAGGCCACTGTAGCCGTTGTTGATTTTCTGAAAGAGCTCGGCGTGAACCCGACAGTGAAATTTTCCGGCAGGCGCGGCTTCCACATAGGCATAGCCGGAAACGCGTTCCCGGCAAAGGTGGACTTCAAGCCTCTGGCGCAGCAATACCCTGAAATCCCGCAGGCCCTGGCGGGATTCATCAAGGAGAGCGTGAAGGAAAGGATAATGGAATCCCTCATAAGGGCCGAAGGGGGAGTGGCTGCGCTGGCAAAGACGGTCGAGAAGATGAGCGCGCTGAGCCCTTATGAATTCATAGAGATAGAGAAGGACTGGGGCAGCAGGCACATGTTCCGCGCCCCTTATTCGCTGCACAACAAGACCTGGCTCGTCTCGGTCCCAGTGCCGCTCTTCAAGATAAGGTCGTTCGACCCCGATTCGGCAAAGCCTGAGAAGGTGAAGACTGCAGCCAAGTTCCTCGCGAACAGGGACTGCGAAGCGCAGGAGCTGCTGCTGAGGGCGCTGGACTGGGCATCGAAGCTGAAGAAGCGCGAAGAGAAGGCCAAGGAACCGAAAACGAGGATGAAGAGCCCGATACCAGAGGAGCACTTCCCGCCGTGCATAAGGGACATTCTTGGCATGAGGCTGAAGGATGGGCGGAAGCGCTCGGTCTTCACGCTGATATCGTTCCTGCGCGCCGCGAACTGGGACTGGAACAGGATAGAACAGAGGATGGAGGAATGGAACAAGGCCGCCGGACTGCCGAACAGGTTCGTATCGACCCAGATAAAGTGGCATGCGAGGCAGAAGAGGGAATTGATGCCTCCGAACTGCGGCTCGGAGCTGTTCTACAAGTCGCTTGGCATCTGCAAGAACGACTGCGGAAAAGTGAAGAACCCTGTCAATTACGCTTTCAAGTCGTACGGAAGGGCCAGAAGAAAAGGATAAATCCGTTCGAGCAGATTATATGAGTGTTGCTTATGACCGAACTCATCACCTTCGAGAGCATAATGTCGGTGCACAGGGCGGAGAAGGGCGAGGAGCTGAGCAGGCTGCCGCCGGGCTTCTTCGAATCGGTCGGACGCTGGCTGGACTACAAAAGGGGCTGCAGGGACTCGCTGTCGCAGAGGGAGGCCGACACGGCAAATTCAATAGTCGACGAGATAGTCAACAGGAGGCAGAGGAAGATAGTGATGGCCGCCATAAGGACCGTGCGCGGGGACGTGCCGCCGGAGAACATGACCGAGGACGAGAAAAGGTTCTTTGACCAAGCGCTCGCGCTATTCAAGACCTTCAAAACGGACGTGATGGAGAAGGTCAGCGGCACGGACTTCCTGGCCGCTGAGAAGATAGAGGAGGCCAGGAAGAGCCTCGATGAGATAAGGGCCGCTCCGCCGCAGCTGAGGCCGGAGATTCCGCAGGAAGTGCCGCAGCCGGAATTCAGGATGCTCACCGACATGCCGCAGTTCATGGGGACCGACATGAAGCCCTACGGACCGTTCAAGGCCGGCGAGAAGGTGAAGCTGCCGAAGGAGATTGCGGCCGTCCTCGTGGCAAGGAAGGCTCTGGAAGCCGCATGAACGGCAATTTTAAATACCTTCTGAAGTCAATTACAAAGGGATTGAGATGAAAGTTCCGAAGGTACAGCGCAGGTTCTGCCCGCACTGCCGCAAGCACACGGAGCACACCCTGAAGAAGGAGGGCGTGGGCAGGAAGAGGAGGGAGCTCGCCGCCGGTCAGCGCAGGTTCAACAGGAAGATGGAGGGCTACGGCTCCTTCCCGAAGAGCAACCCGCACGACAGGGCTAAGCCGACGAGGAAGCTCGACCTCAGGTACAAATGCAAGGTATGCGGGAAGTCGCACAACATAGGAAAGGGCTTCAGGGCAAAGAAGTTCGAGATAGGTGCAAAGTGATGGACGTCAGAAAGCCGAAAAGCAAGTTCTTGAAGGTGGTGTGCAGCAAGTGCAAGAACGAGCAGATACTCTACAACAAGGCGGCGTCGAACGTGAAGTGCCTTGTCTGCGATTCTGTGCTCGCGGAGTGCACGGGCGGGAAGAGCAGGATAAAGGCCAAGGTCATCCAGGTAATGGACTAAGGTTTAAAAGCTTCTGACCTAATAGGATTTCTATGAATGCGGCTGCTAAGTTCCCGAAAAGGGGGGAGCTTGTCATAGGGACCATAACAAAGGTCAATCCCTTTTCCGTAGGCGTCAGGCTGGACGAGTACCCGGACGTCGATGCGATGATACACATCTCCGAGGTCGCCAGGAAATGGATAAAGGACATAAGGGACTTCGTGAAAGAGGGGGAGAAGGTCGTGCTCCTCGTCGTCAGGGTGGACGAGGACAAGGGCTTCGTGGGGCTCAGCCTCAAGAGGGTGAGCGAGAGGGAGAAGGAGGAAAAGCTCAAGGAGTCCAAAAGGGAAATGAAGGCAACAAGAATGATAGGGACCGTCGCAAAGAAGCTCGGCCTGAAGCCGGAGGAAGCGCAGGAAAAGATAGGCAACGAGCTGAAGGAGAAGTTCGGCGAGATGTTCAAGGCGTTCAAGCTATCGATGACAGAGGACGGCTACAAGACCCTCCTCAAGCGCGGCGTTTCCGAGGAATGGGCCAGGACAATAAAGGAGGTCGCCGAGGAGACGATGGAGATAAAGGAGAAGGAGCTGAAGGGCACGCTGGAGCTGACTTGCTACAAGCCGAACGGCGCCGAAATAATAAGGAAGGTGCTCTCGGACGCGGAGAAGAAGGGCGTGGTGATAAGATACATCTCGGCCCCGAAGTGGTCAATCTCCTACACCACAAAGGAGGCCAAGAAGGGCGAGAAGAAGCTCATAGGCGCCGCGGAAGAGATAGCGAAATCGATAAGGGCGCAGGGCGGGGAAGCGAAGTTCGAGTACAAGTGAGCCTATGCTTGAGAAGCTGATTTCTGCGAAGGGCTACTGGACCGCGCAAGAGGCGGAAGATTATGACAGGAGCCCTTCGATGAGGAAGATACAGGAAGGCATGACCAAAAGCCTCCTAAGGCACATAGGCAGCCGCGGAGCGGTGCTGGACATAGGCTGCGGCACTGGATTCTCCATGGAGCTGCTCGGAAAGGAAGCTTTCGGAATAGACGTCTCCTACGAGATGCTCAAGCTCGCGAGAAGGAAGGGGTTCTCGAGGCTGGTCCTTGCTGACGCAAGGCAGCTGCCCTTCAAGGACGGGGCGTTCGAAAGGCTGCTCAGCATATCCGCGCTGCAATGGCTGACAGGGAGGAGCCCTGAAGAGGTGAGGGAACAGTACGCTGCGGCGCTCGCTGAGATGGCACGGGTGCTCGCGCACGGCGGCATGGCCGGGCTGCAGTTCTATCCTGCGACGGAGAAGGAATGGGAGCTCGCAAGGAGGGAGGCGGCAAGTCTTTTCGAGGGAAAGATAATCGAGGAAGGCGAAGGAAAGAAGGCGAAGAAATACATGATATTGAAAAGGCTCATATGAGGCCTGCTTTTGCGAGTTCGGCTATCGCCTTCCTGTCCTCGTCGAAAGAGAACTTCTCGAGCTCGTGCCGGGCAATCCACATCAGCTTCTCGGCCTCAAATGCCTTAGGCTTTCCTTTGACCCTGCAGAAAAAATAATTCATGTCCATCTTCTCCTTGTTTGAGGCCGTATAGGGAATCCTGCAGACAAATTTGAAGTCCCTGCATTCGAGCCCGAACTCCTCCTTGAACTCCCTTGCGCAGGCATCCTCCATCGTCTCGCCCTCCCTGACATGGCCGCCGGGTATTACGATGCACCCGGGATCGGCCTCCTTGTCGGCCTTCCTCTTCTCAGCGAGGAATTTGCCGTTCCTGTGCACCACAAAGCACACTATTTTGCTGGTTCTCATAACGTACAACTTATGCGCGCCCGCTTTTTTAAGGCTTTCTTTTCCTGAGCTGTAAAGTTAGCGACACCTATTTGGGTGCAAAAAAAACAAAATCGGGCACCGACACATTTAAAAACTTCGGGTTCCTAATTATTTCTATGAAGATTATGAAGGCTTTTGACAAGAAGGTAGGCGATACAGAATACTACAAATACAGAATTAACTTGCCTAAAAAGATAGTAGAGGATTCTAACTTATTGGGAAAAGAGGTTAATGTAAGATTAGTGAAAGGCAAAATAATTATTGAAAAGGAGTAATTCTTTTCTGCGTCAGTTAGGATTTTTTGTTCTCGATTATAGTATAATTCTGATTTATCTTTTCGGGCACCGAAAGATTTATATACTTCGGGTGCCGAATATATAGTATGCTTAATGAAATAAAATGCATACATTGCGGAAGTGCAAACAACTACAAGAAGGGCTACCGCAAAACTTTGTATAGAGGAAAAATACAGAAATACTACTGCAAGGATTGTAAGAGGTTTTTCACTCACGACAATGGCTTTTATCGGATGAGAAACAAGCCTGAGGTTATCACGATGTCAATTGATATGTATATTTCTAACTTATCAAGCAGAAAGATGAGAAACCAACTGAAAAGGCATTTTGATCACAAAATCAGCCACGTTTCTATTTTGGATTGGGTTAGAAGATATACCTTGAGAGTCCACAAATTCATAGAAAAGCAGGGCTACAATTTGGGTGGAAGATTTTATGCTGATGAAACAGTGGTTGATTGTGGAGGTCGGAAAGACAGATTTTGGTGCTGTCTTGATTGGGATACAAGACTAATTACAGGAGTACATTATAGCTTAGCTGCTAATCCTGTTGAGGCGCAGGAATTTCTGAAGAAAGCAATATCAAAAGGAAAACCAAAATATATCCAAACTGATGCTGGTATGTTCTATCCTAGAGCATTCAGAAAAGTGTTTTATTCCAACAAGTTTGGTGGTTTGGTAGTGGAGCACAGAATACAAAACTATCAGGAAACAAGAATTCATAATTATAGAATTGAAACCGTCTTTATGAAAATCAAAGATAGGGTTCTTGACTTTAGGGGATTAAAGGCTCTTTGGTCTGCTCCAATTCTGATGAATGCAATAGTCATACAGCATAACTTCATAGAGACCCATACAACCATTAATGAGATTCCTTGCGAAACCGCAGGGGTTCAATTAGGATTAGGGGAGAATAGATGGTTGGATCTGATTAGATTGAGCAGTAAACAATCAGCGCCTTTGGAAACCTAAATCAGATTTGCAAGTTTCTTGATGTCTTTATTCGCCACGTGCGTGTAGATTTGTGTCGTTTTCAAATCTTTATGACCTAGCAATTGTTGGATGTAACGGATATCAGCGCCGGATTCTAAAAGATGGGTCGCAAAACTATGCCTTAGCGTATGAGGCGTAATTTTCTTCTTTATTCCTACTTTCTTGGAAGCAAATTTGACAATCTGTTGGATTGTCCGCTTGTTATATTTACTTTCTCTTTTGGAAACAAAAATCGGGCCTTCTTCCTTAGTTCCATACATTTTCAGCATATCAATCAGTTTTTTATGAAGGAATACAATCCTTTCTTTATCTCCTTTCGCAGTTTTTAAGTGTATTATCTCTCTGTCAAAATCAATATCTTGCCAATTGAGGTTTCTTGCTTCATCTAGACGAAGCCCTGCATAATAAAGAAACATAATAACAAGCTTGTGCTTCAAATTGTTTGTAGAGTCTATCATCTTGGTTATTTCTTCTTTACTCAATACCAAAGGTAATTTCAGCGATTTTCTTGCAAGGGGAAGTTTTTCCTCAAATTTAGTATTCAAAACATTTTCATGGAAGAATTTTAATGCAAAGTATGCGGATCTCATTGTCGATTTGCTTTTGGTTGAATATGAAAGAAGAAACTCTCTTAGCGTTTTGCCTGAAGACAGAAAATCTTTCACTACGGAAATATAGGACTTGCCTGTTTGATAGGAATATCTTCTGAGTTTTACTTCTTCTATTAGCTTGCCAATTAATCTATACTTTTCTTCTGGTGAATAACTTCTGCTATTATCAGCCATATAGTCTATTATGAAGATCAACTATATAAAATCTCGCTTCTTATCC
>JAWABM010000002.1:0-48815 GCA_038999215.1 Candidatus Aenigmatarchaeota archaeon
GCCCCCAAGTCAAAAGAAATGGTTCAATAATGCGAGTTTGATGCTTCTCATTTAGCTGACTTATTTCAAGTTTGCCGAATTCCTCAAGACATTGCCTATAGATACAATCTACAATGCCATATTTTTCTATTGTCATTAATGGTATTTGGATTGGTGCGACTTTTCCTTCAATATTTTTTGCATATGTTACTATGTAGTTTTCTGGATATACTGGTTGCAATGCTGGATAAAAGCTATACGCTGATATCATCAGTGTAATCATAATCAGAGCGGCATTGCTGTTTTTCAGGAACATTATATTAATTTTTTCCATCTTAAAGGAAAGTCTGATAAATGCCTTGTAAAATATATGGCCGCATACCATGGAAATTGGGGCAAGCTGTAATATTATATCGTCGGCAATCTGCATGTCAGCTAGTATATATGTCGAAAAAAATATGTATGGCAAAATCATAGCGAACAGCATCTTGTTACTTTTCGCATATTCCATTCTTTTCATTACAAGCAACCTGGCTCCTTTTGCTACATAATAAATGGTTCCTAACGAGCCTATTGCCAAGAAAATTATTTCGGTGTTGTAGCAGGCTATTATGTTGAAAATTGCGATGAGTGTGTCTTTGAAATAGACGCCGCTCTTGTATTCCAACGGCAGAAGCACTGCAAACTCAATCATATTAGGCAATGTGTTAGTGAATATGAAATGTGCACCAACAAACGATACTGACAATGCTATACCAGCGAACAGGTAAAACGTTTTCTTGCGGTCAAAACCATCAAGATAAAAATATATAAGTGGGGCAAGCAGGAAAATGCCAGTTGGTTGCCATGTCATCGGCATGAGCCCGAAAGAAATCCCGCTGAGCAGGTGTTTGCCGCTGAACAGGCTGTAAAGGCCTGCCATGAGGAGGAAGAGGGCTATTCCTTTCGGGTCGCCGAGCACGAAATATTCTGCAAAAAACGCGAAGGACATGAGTATGATGGTCGAAAAGAGGGGCATTGTCTTGTTTCCGAACATCCTGAACAGCGTCTTATAGAAGAACACCATTGTCAGGCCGGACATTATCAGCATGCCTATTCTTATTGCGACCCAATTGGGCATGAACCAGAATATCATCATCCAGAAAGCATCGACCATGTACAGGAAAGGTCCTTTGATGTCAGGAGCCGTGGAATATACAGGGTTTCCTCTGGTTAGTTCCTGCGATATGTACGAATATATTCCGTGATCCCTCAGTATCGGGAACTGGAATGCGCCGAACGCTGTGAAAATTATTATTGTGAGAAGAAACAGAACGCATTCAATTCTATTGCCATACATTGTTTTCTTTATGTTGCGCATGCTCATACCCAGTCGGAATCGAACCTTATTTCGCTAGGCAGCAGCCATGGCATCCTCGTGCCGGCGAAGTTTGTTGTTTTTCTGAGCGCCCTGCCTATGATTAATTGCGGCCCGAACTTCCTTTTAACCTTTCTGTTGTAGGACCTGAAATTTGGGAAGCTCTTCACGAGCAGGTCGGCCGCTGTCAACCCCCATATCACGCCGCCCCCGCTCCAAGGCTTCGTAAGACCGGCGGCATCCCCGCAGAGCGCGACGTTCTTGGAGTCGAGCGTGGTTAGGCCGTTCGGTATCAGCGCGGAGAACTTCTTTGTATTCTTAGGAAGTTTGTACCTTTTCCTTATCCTCTCGAACTCGCCCTTGGCGCTGCCGTTCACCTCGATGGTGCCGACTTCCATGCTGTCGCCGCGCGGTATCGACCAGGAGAAGCCGTTCTTTGTCGGGAACGTCTCGACTGTCCTTTTCTGGCTCTTTTGTTTCTTGTACGTGTATATTCCCAGCCTGAATTTCGGGTCCTTTCCTCCGACCTCCCTGCGGACAAAGGAGAGTGCGCCGTCGCAGCCTATTATCCTGTCGAACTCGAACGCCTTTATCCCTTCCGGCGTGTCGAACGACACCTGCGGCTTATGCCCTCCGTTGAAGAACAGCTTCCTTGCCTTGTGCCCAACGAAAAGCTTCGCGCCCTTCTTGTGGGCCAGCCAGGCGACGTAGCGCGTGAGCATGTTCCTGTCGACAATCATCATCGACGGCTTGAAGTAGAGGTGCACTTTCTTTTTAGGGAAGCTTATCCTGCACCTGCCTATTGCGTGCATTATCACCTTCTCGTTCCTGGGCACGAAGTCCCACAGCCGCTCGGAGATCAGGCCCGAGCACGGCTTGCTGCCTATTTTCGCCTTCTCTTCGAATAGGTAGACCTCGTTGCTTTCGGCAAGTTTCCACGCCAGGTACGCGCCGACTATGCCGCACCCTATTATTCCTACTTTCATCCGACCCCCAAAGAATATGCTCCGATTAAAGGTTTATATATGTATATTCTAAAGGTATGATTATGAAATACAAAAAACTGCTTTTCGTGCCATTAGTGTTGCTCATAATCTCGGTGGCATGTTTCACCTTTCTCAAGGGCGAGTTCTCGCTTGACATCGATTTCAAGGGCGGCACCCAGCTGTCGCTCGAGTCCTCCAA
Source organism: Candidatus Aenigmatarchaeota archaeon (assembly GCA_038999215.1). Classification (GTDB taxonomy): domain Archaea; phylum Aenigmatarchaeota; class Aenigmatarchaeia; order Aenigmatarchaeales; family JACQIB01; genus JAWABM01. The sequence continues at coordinate 2,522 of JAWABM010000002.1, forward strand.
GCCCGTGGACGCGGCCAGCATAAGGGCCGCGATATCGCAATATGAGCCTGCTGTAAGGGTCGCCCGCGGCCTTTCGAGTTATACCGTCATCATAGATGTCGACTCGAGCGTCAACTCTTCCGCCGTGCTCGATGACCTGCAGAAGGCGGGCTACAGATTTGACAGCGAATCGTCCCAGACAATCGGCGCCTCGCTGGGCAAGTCGTTCTTCTCCCAGGCCCAGCTGGCCTTCGCGTTCGCCTTCGCTTTCATGGCACTGGTGGTCTTCATAGTGTTCAGACAGCCCCTGCCCAGCCTCTACATGGTCATGTGCGCTGCGCTGGACATAACAGAAGCCCTGCTGGTCTCGCAGATTCTGGGCATAAATCTTTCCCTCGCCACTTTCGCCGCTCTGCTCCTGCTCATAGGATATTCTGTCGATTCGGACATCCTGCTCACCAGCAGGGTGCTCAAGACCAGCGAAGGCGAGCCCAAGGAAAGGGTCAGGGGCGCATTCAGGACTTGCATGACCATGAGCATGGCCGCAATAGGAGCCGTAGCAGTGCTTTATTTCGCCACGTCCTCGATGGTGCTGCAGCAGATATCCGCCGTCATCTTGATCGGCCTGCTGTTCGACATACCGAACACCTGGCTGTTCAACGCCCCGCTACTGCTGTGGTGGGTCGAAAGGAAGAGGGGGTGTCAGGAATGAACCTTAAGCTGCTGAAGGAGTGGAGGGTACTGCTTCTCTTAGCATTGGTCATGTTTTCAATCGCATCAATAATGCCATCTTCGCAGGAAGGTGTGATTGTTAAAAGCGTCTCTTCCGACTCCCCTTTCATCGGAAAGGTGGCCGCTGGCGACAGGATAAGTTGGGCCAATGAAAAGACTATAAACGCTCCGCAGGACCTTTACGTGTTCGACAACTACACGGGAGTGTTCAGGTTCATGAAGAACGGCGAGCTTATGCTGATAAGCATAGACAAGCCCGGTCTCAAGATTATAGTGGACGATCCGTCCGCCAGCAGGCTGAAGTTCGGCATGGACCTCGTCGGAGGCACCAGGGTGCTGCTCAAGCCTCTGGGCAACGTCTCGGACGCGGTCGTCCAGCAGATAATGGCCACGCTTGAGACCAGGATAAACGTCTACGGCCTGCGCGAGGCCAAGTTCCAGGCGGTCAGCGACGTTGAGGGCAACAAATATGTTCAGATAGAGATGGCCGGCGGCTCCAAGGCCGAGGTGGAGGACCTGCTGTCCAAGCAGGGCGTTTTCGAGGGCAAGGTCGGCAGGTCCGTAGAGTTCAAGAACGGCACTGGCTCGTTCTGGGGCAAGACCGTCATGTTCATAGACAATGAAACGATGAGGGTCGACGGTGCCGACGTCTCTGTCAACGGCACGTTCAGGGCAGACGGCATTGACTTCAAGCTCGTGAACATCACGCAGGAGCGCGCCGTGTTCCTTGCCGAAGTCTTCAAGGGCGCGGACATAAAGTCCGTCTGCATGCAGGAGCAGGCCGGCATCTGCACATCGCGGCTCATCGAGCAGAAGAACGGCTGGCAGTTCATGTTCCAGGTATTCGTTTCGCAGGAAGGCGCGGAAAGGTTCGCCAAGGTCACAAAGGACATGAAGGTGATAGTCGACCCAAACAGCGGCGACAGCTATCTGGACGGCAAGATGGTCCTCCTGCTTGACAACAAGCTCATAACCGACCTCAATATAGCCTCGGAGCTCGCGGGCAAGGCCTACACGGAGCCCGTGATAACCGGCTTCAGGCAGCAGAAGGAGGACGCTCAGGCGGAGAAGCTCATGCTGCAGAGCATACTGCAGTCCGGCGCCCTTCCGACCCAGCTGGAGATAAACAGGATAGACCAGATTTCGCCGAGCCTGGGCCAGGAGTTCCTCGGTTCCGCCCTGATAGCTGGCTTGTCTGCGGTTCTGGCCGTAGGCGTCATAGTGACCGCCAGATACAGGAACTGGAAGATCTCCCTGCCGATGACGATGACCATGATAAGCGAGGCCGTGATAATCCTCGGTGTCGCCAGCTGGATAAATTGGACCATCGATCTCGCCTCGATAGCCGGGATAATAGCCACTGTCGGCACTGGCGTCGATGCACAGATAATGATTGTCGACGAGCTGCGCATGGGCGAGAAGAAGGTCTACACGCTTAAGCAGAAGATGAAGAAGGCCATGTTCGTTATATTCTCATCCGCCTCCACGACTGTGGCAGCGATGGTTCCGCTGCTGTTCGTCGGCATAGGCGTTATGAGGGGCTTTGCCGTCACAACGACGCTCGGCGTCTTCATAGGCATAGGCATCGCGAGGCCTGCCTTCAGCAAGATTGTCGAGTTCGTGTTCGAGAAAGAGGAGCTCACTTCTTCAGCCTGAGGATGGCGGCTGCAAGGTCCCCCTCCTCCTTGAGGGCCTTCTCCGCTTCCGCCTTCGAGGCGCCTGTCTGTTCCATCACGGTCTTGACGTCCTCGTCTGTGAATCCCGCCTTCCTTTCCGTGACTTCGCCTGAGACCTGGAACGTCTCCTGTCCGCCCATCTTCACGCGCGTCACCTGCGGATTGCTTATGATGAGCTCCTTCGAGGCCGTTCTTATCACGACCTCGTCCGCTTCTATGCTGTCAGATATTATGCCCATCTGCTTCATCATCTTCTCCATCTGCCTGGCGTTCATGTTGAGCATAACCCTTTTTCTCGCATGAAGCTTAAAAAGATTTATGCTGGAGCTGCTCCTGGCCCTCGCTTTCGGTATCCTTCTCGGCGTGATATGCGGAATAATGCCGGGCCTGCACCCTAATAACACGATACCTATCATATTCGGCCTGTCGTTCCTCTTCGACCCGATGCAGGCAGCCGTCGTGCTGATAGCAGCGGGCGTATCGAACTCTTTCGTGAATTTCATACCTTCTATATTCGTGGGTGCTCCGGATGCCGGCGCAGAGCTATCCGCACTACCTGGCCACAGGATGCTTTTGGCCGGCAGGGGCTTCGAGGCGGTGCGCCTCACGGTGCTCGGCGGTTTGGGCGCTGTCCTGCTGTCGGTGGCGCTGCTGCCCGCGTTCTCCGTCGTGTTCCCGCTCCTTTACAGGCTGGCGCGGCCTGTGCTCCATTGGCTTCTGCTCGTCGTCGTCTTCTACATGGTTGCGGGTGAGGAAGGCCTGAAAGGCAAGGCGATCGCCCTGTATGTCATTGCTGTATCAGGCGCGCTCGGCTATTTTCTTCTTGATGTCGTGTCCGTCAATGGCGCACTGTTCCCTCTGCTCTCCGGCATGTTCGGCCTGCCCATGCTGCTGCTGGCTGTCAAGGACAAGGTCCGTCTGCCCGAAGGCATGTCGTTCGAGCACGAGAAGATAGGGAAGAAGGACCTGCTTTCAAGCGTCGGGGTGGGCAGCATTGCGGGAGTTCTCGCCGGGCTTCTGCCGGGCATCGGCAGCTCGCAGGCCACCGTGCTCGCGCAGGAGGCTGTCGGCCGAGGCTCGGACAGGAAGTTCCTGATAGCGATGGGCGGCGTGGCAGTTTCCGATGTCGTGTATTCGATAATCGCCCTTTACATCCTCGGGAACGCAAGGAGCGGGATAGCTGTCGCCGTCGGAAACCTTGTCTCCGTCGGGCTCGGCCAGGTGTTGCTCTTCCTCTCCGTCGTTCTGGCGGCCGCGGGCATCGGCGCCTGCATGACCCTCAAGATGTCCAGGCTGGCCGTCGCCTTTCTCAGAAGGGTCGATTATGCGAAGCTGTGCATGCTGACGTTCGCCGGAGTCCTTGCGATGACGGCCTGGTTCTCTGGCCCCGCCGGCGTTGCCATATCGCTCGTTGCCTTGAGCATAGGGCTGATACCGAACATCGCCGGCGTGAAGCGCAGCCACTGCATGGGCTGCCTGCTTGTTCCGACGATAATGTTTTTTGCTCAGCTCAGTTTAGGCTGACGAACTTCCCCAGGGAGCCGTTGTGCGAGAAATAGACCTGCGAACCGCACTCCGGGCACATGCCTGTGAGCGGCGGCCGCTTCGATACCCATCTGCACTTCTTGCACGCAACCCCGTCATTGCCCCGCAGGGTGGTCTGGTCCGGAGACGGCTCCTTCGAGCCCATCGCGTCCAGCAGGCTGCGCTGTCTGCAGCCTTCCAGAAGCTCGGTCCGCGTTATGTTGCAGACCTCGAATATCCTCTCGACAGGAGGCAGCACCTGGTTCTCCGCGTAATACTGCGCATCTATCTCCATGCCCTTCTCTTTCGCGTACTCCGGCTCCTCCGCGCGCTTGGAGAGCATGTCGTTGCCCTTGATTATCACGTAGCCCAGCCGCTCCCCGACCATGTTCTGCCTGGTCGGGTCTCGCTCCTTTATCTTTTTCGCCAGCTCCACGTGCGGCTGCATTCCGTCATACGCGTCCAGAGACTTGGTCACGCCTTTCACGACGGTCAGCTTCTCGAGCGGCACCCTGCCTTCGGCCAGGTCCTTGAGCACCTTGCGCACGTGCTGCGACGCCTTGCTGATGTTCTGCTCCTTCAGCATTATGGATATGACTTCCTTCATCGTGTCCGAGGTGAGCTCGCACCAGTCGCGCCGCACTGTCTCGATTCCCTTCATAACTATCTTGTCCTTCCATTTGCCGTCCTTCTTCTCGAACGCCCATCCGGCATACCGCTTCTTCGTGAGTATCAGGAACGTGTTGAATATCTTCTCGAAGGCTATGCTCAGCCCGGGCAGCCTGGCAGTGATGAAGCTCGCTATCTCGTTGCCTGTCTGCTCGGCTATGTCAAGGTTGAGTATGTCAGTCTTCAGGAATATCGAGTCCGTGTCCCCGTATATCACCTTGACTGGGAAGTTGTCCTCAACGAGCTTCTTCGTGTTGATGATGTTTTCCCTTCCTATGCTCGTTATCGAGTTGGCTATTGCCATGAGGTAGAGCCTTGATCTTATGTAGCCTGTGTACCCGTAGAGGCTGTTTGCCATGGTCTTGAGCGCGAGCTGTTTTGCGTTGAGCTGCCTTGTCCTCTCGGCATTCGTTTCCTTCTTCATCTCCGCCTTCGCGCGCTTTCGCGCATCAGTCATGTCCCGGAGCATCTTGGGTAGTATCCCTTCGCGCACCTCCTTCTTCACGAACTTCGTTCCGTACGGAGACGTCACGTATTCGCTCGTCGAGTCGTCGTAGAGCACCGTCGTCGGGCAGATGTTGAACGCCATGATTATCGACGGGTACAGCGACTGGAAATCCAGCACGAGCGTGCACCCGGACGAGTGCAGGCCGACAGCTGGCTCGAGCACTATCGCGCCTGTGAGGCCGATTTTCGCCCTTTCGCTGAGCCTCCTGCTTATTTCCGCCTGGTCCGGCTTGCATGGCATGAGCATGTCCGCCTTCCTGAACTCGTGCAGCAGCCTGCACTCATGCCTCTGCGTCTGCCCTCCGAACGCGTCCTGCAGCAGCAGCCCCGATATCTTTGAGAGCTCGAAGAATTTGTCCAGCAGCCCCTTGTCCAATACGAGCCTCATCGCCAGCTCGGAGTCGCGCCTGCAGTAGTCGACCAGCTTTTTCATATCGGATGTGTTGCCGTTCCAGAGCTTCTTTATTTCCCTCACCCCGCCTACGTCCAGCTTCTCCATCCCCAGCATCTCCTTCGCAACCGTCGCCAGGTTGTAGCGCTTGAAGCTTATCCATGGGTCCTTCTTGAGTATCTCGAACGGGTCCGCTATCACTCTTCCTGTTATGTTGGTTATCATGCTGCCGGTCACCTTCCTTGTGTAAGGCCTCTTGTCCGCCCTTCCGAGGTCAGGCTTTATTTCCAGGGCTTCCATCCTTCCGAGCAGGTAGGGGATGTCGAAGTTGTTGATGTTGTAGCCCACGAGGACGTCGGGGTCGTATTCCTTCACTATGTCTATGAAGCGCTCTATCATCTCCTTCTCTCCGTTGAAGCCTGTGCAGTCGCTGTCGACAAAGGCCTGTTTCGAGAGCAGCACCATTGTCTTCTTTCCCTTGTATTCGGGGCTGAAATAGAGCGATATCATTATTATCGGGTCCCTGCCGGCCTCGGGCAGCCTGTCGCCTTCCGTGACGCACTCTATGTCGAGCGCCATGTACCGCAGAGGCACGTTGTCCGGCCTGTCTATCGGCTCTATCGATTCCGCCTCGATTGCCCTGCACTTCACTGCCGCGGTGCGCACCTGCTTGCCCTTTACGTCCGCCCAACCCATGCCGAACAGGCCGTGGTCCACCAGGAAGCGGTAGGCAAACAGTATGTCCGCGTCGTAAGGGGTGCCGTATTTCTTCACAGCTTCCCTCATCTCCGGGACCTTCGATGGGTCGGCGCACGTCGCCTTCAGCACCTTCACTGGCGATTTTGAATATCCCATAGGTAGGAACTTTTCCGCAACAGCCGCATTGGCGCCATGCCTCTTTAGTTCCTCTGTTATGGCCGGGAAATTCTTCTCGTCCGCATGCACGTAGAAGTAGGGCCTGAACTTGTCGTAGAACGCGCACACTGATGATCCGTCCTCCGTCTTTCCGTACAGCCTTATGACCGGCTTGCTGTTTATCATCGCGTAATCGCAATCGAGAATCTGCATCTGCATGCGCATATATCAGCATCGCATGCTTAAGCGTTTTTCGTTTCCCTTGTCATCAGGTCGAGCTCCAGCGTGCAGCCCTTCGGGCAGCCGATTATTGTCGTGCCCTTGTAGTTCTGGACGAAGCGCTCCTTTGTCACTGCCAGAAAGATGTCCGGCGCCTCATCGAGGCAGTCGTTCGGCGGGTTGTTGATGTGCCTTCTTTTGAGGAGCTCGAGCGGGGCGTGCTTCTCTGCCACGCCAAGGGCGTTGCCTATTGCTCCGTAGTCCGCCTCATGCACCAATATCTTGACTCCGCAGCAGTCGTAGAGCCGAGAGCCCGAAAGCGGTATGTCCCTGCCGAGCACGAGCTTCGCAGGAGCTGTCGCCGGGCTGCGCAGGCACACGTCGGGAAACAGCACCTTCTCGGCTCTTATCCCTTCCGGAGAGGCGAAGCCCACCACGCCAACAACGTCCTCGTCCAGCAGCTTCGCACCAGTTATCAGCTTGGCCCTTCCGCTAAGGTCCTCTATGTAGCCGTCCCTCTTCGCGCCTATCACAGCGACAGCGCCTCGGCAGTTCTTTATGGAGACCGCGTTCTTCAGCTCGGCCTTGCCGAGCAGCATTTTCTGCAGCGTCTTGTACCTCTCCGTGTAGAGCCCTATGAGGTCTTGCATGCTGTACCTTGACGGGTTGGTGAAGTCCTTCACCAGCCTAGCCGCAGAGCAGAGCGACGTTATCTCGCCGGCGCTAAGCACGAGCGGTCTGTCGCTCATGGCCTTGAGCCGCTCAAACACCGCTGCGGAGACGCGCTCGTCCTTCAGAATCTCGGCCGCAGCCGGATCAATCATCACCCCAAGCTCCATTATCTTTTTCAGCATCAGAATACTTGCTCCAAGCAGTCCTTCGCCTTCTTTATGACGGGCGGGGAAAGCGCCAGGTTTATCGTCCTTGTCCTTCCGTGCCTGCCTTTCGATATCACGCGCGTGGTTATTATCCCGAAAAGGTCCAGTTCAGCTATCAGGTCCGAAACGCGCCTTTGCGTCAGCGGTTTCAGCCCGGCCCTCCTGCAGTTGGTCTGATACAGGTCCACAACGTCGCCGGTGTCAAGGTTGCTGTTCTTTTCCGCTAGCTGTATTATCGAGTAAAGCACCACTTTGCTCTGCTTCGGTTGCGCCTTTATCGTCTCTATTGTCCTGTCGGTGTCTATCTTGTCCTCTGCCGCATCCACATGATCTATCCTTATCTGGTCTGAGCCGTTGCGCTCCGCCAGCTCCGCCGCCACCCTGAGAAGGTCAAGGGCCCTTCGCGCATCGCCGTGCTCCTGCGCGGCCAACGCCGCGCACTTTGCGAGCACGCCATCGCCAACAGCCCCCTCCCTGAAGGCCATGTCCGCCCTCTGCTTGAGTATGTCCTGCAGCTGAACGGCATTGTACGGCGGGAACACCAGCTCCTCCTCGCTGAGGCTCGAGCGCACGCGCGGATCAAGGTTGTCGATGAAATTCAAGTCGTTTGTTATGCCCACAACGCACACTCGCGAGTTCTTAAGCTCCTGGTTTATGCGCGTAAGGTTGTAAAGCACTTCGTCGCCTGTCTTCCTTACCAGCGCGTCTATTTCGTCTATTATCAGTATCATCACCTGCTTTTGGCGGTCCAGGAGATTGAAGAATGCTGAATAGACTTGGTCGGTGGGCAGGCCTGTGAACGGAAGCTCCTCCCCAAGTTCCTTCGCTAAATATGCTATGAGACGGTATTCGGTATCAGCCGAATGCTTCATCTTGCAGTTGGCGTATATGATTTTTATCTTGCTGTCCCGACTGGCCTTTTCGAGCTCAGCTGCCACCCTGCTGGCGACCAGGGATTTTCCAGTGCCGGTTCTGCCGTATATGAATATGTTGCTCGGCCTTTCGCCTTTCAGTGCTGGCGCAAGTATCCTTGCTACATCCGCTATCTGCTTCTCCCTGTGCGGTATTGTCTCGGGCGTGAAGGAAATCGACAATGCGTTCCTGTTCGTTATGATGGGTTTTGCGTCCATGAACTGGTTGAACAGCTCCTGTATGTTTTGGCTCATTTGTGCACCTCCTTTTCTTGTGGGATTCGGGTTTAATTGCGTGAAGGTATATAAACTTTTCTCCATGTGAAGCAGGGGGGTTGGCGTGAAGTTCCATGGGAAATCATGGGGTTCACATGACTCCTAGAAAAAATGGTCCTGAAGCTTAAAATAAGCCTTTTTACGGCTTTTGCCGTTCTGTGAACTTCATTTTAGTGGTGTCATGTTCATTTTGTTCATTTTCAGTTCACAAATGACTATATAACAATGTTATAATTGGTTCCATGAGCAGAAATTTCCACAGGAAAGCCATACCCCTTACTTTCCTTTGAATATTGCAAATTATTATCGATAACGTCAGGAACGGTACCTTTATTTCCTATAACGATGTTATATACATACATACGCAACAAAATCTAATTATAAAAAGCACTTCGACAAGAAATCATGGGGAGGCCTTATTTGCTGGTGTACGCTGCTTTGAGGGCCTCGATAAGGATTTTCGGATCGCTGCCTTTGGAGATTGCCAGAGGTATCCTTTCTATTTCAGCTATCCTTCTAGCCAAGTCATCAACAGTGCTTGCGCCCTGTAGTACCACCAAACCGGGCTTGAGGTTGGTCACTTTCAGGGCGACCATGCTGCTTCTTCCGCGGTTGGCGCCTGTGAATATCAGCGCCCTTTCGGTGGTCAGGCCGTATAGTTTTACCAGCTCGGTCGGCGGCAGCTCCATTATGGCCTTCATGCTGTCTATGACCGTATAGCCGTATATCTGGCCGTTCGGATCTTCCTTTGTCTGCATTTCCGCGCCTATTGCCTTGCAGAATTCCTTTATGGATATTGGCATTGAGAATTCCTTCAGGTCGAGCACAGCGTCGGAGAGCATGTTTTTGGACGGCACGACGGAGAATTCCTTGATTATCTTCCCTCCGGCTTTCTCATCCAGGGTTATCATAGCGTCCACTATCTTCTTTACCACGCGTATTCCCGGGCTCTTCCTTCTGCTGTTCTCATAGTCGCTTATCACCGAAGGCATGACAGACATCTGCTCCGCCAGCACGCGCTGCGGTATCTTGAATATGTTCCTCCATTTCTGTATGGTTTTTCCTGCGTCAGAACTCAGCACTATCTCGCCCGCGATCCTTTTCGCGACAATTTCGCGCGTCAGGCCGTCTTCCTCGACCATTCCAAACATATTGTCGAAGTACATATTTATAATTAACGATGGTGCGCCAGGGATAACAATTTAAATAGCGGACGCATAAGATGGTGAATGTGATTTCATGGCAGTCAAGGTAAAGGACATCATGTCCTCCCGCGTCATAACTTGCACGCCTTCTACCAAGGTCAGCGACGCCTCGAAAATGATGAGGACGGAGGACGTCGGCAGCATCGTAGTGGTCGAAGGCGGCAAGCCGGTCGGAATCGCGACGCGCGAGGACGTGACGAACAAGGTTGCTGCCGAGGACAGGCAGCCCTCGAAGGTCGCCGTCCGGGAGATAATGACCTCGCCGGTCATAACCGCTTCGCCTGACGAGGATTTGGCGGACGTGGCAAGAAGGATGAACCAGTTCGGCTACGAAAGGATGCCGGTGAAGTCCGCCGATAAGCTTGTCGGTTTCATTTCCGTCCGCGACATACTCAAGGTTTCGCCCGGCCTGCTTGAGCTCATGAGGGAAAGCTTGGAGCAGGAGGGGCCGGAGGACGTAGAGAAGGAGTACACCTCTGGGGAGTGCGAGCTCTGCGGCAACTTTGATGAACAGCTCAGGAACGTGAACGACCGTTGGGTCTGCTCTTCCTGCGAGGACGAGGCAGAAGAGCTCTAGTTTAGTTTAAATTCCTTTCTCCCCAAGACTTATCCATGGAAAGGCCCTTGCTTGAGGCATACATGAGGAAGATTGAGCAGGCTTTCTTCGACGAGGCGATATGTGAGAGCGATTACAATTCCCTTTTGGATGCGCTCAATGAGGGCTGGCTGGACGGCGGCAAGACGTATGCGGAGGGCGTCGAGGCGCGGCTCACTGCGGCCATGGACGCTGTCCTGGCGAACCACCTCAGGCCGCTGGAGGCGGGATATGAAAAGAGCGTTTCTGGCGGGGCGGGCGAGATTTCAGGCGAGATAGCAGATGATCTTAGGAAGAAGCTCAAAAGCGAGAGGTGGGCCGGACATAAAGACGGGTTTTCGTGAATCGTATGATGATCAGGATAAGGGCGCATCCGTCGTCGAAAAGGCTTTCTTTCAGGTTCGTCGGCGAGGTGCTGCATGCGCATCTCACCGAGCCGGCCGAAGGAAACATGGCCAACACGCAGCTGGTAAAGGAGCTCGCAAGGGCGTTCGGAGGCTGCACGCTGGTGCGCGGAGCCGGATCCAGGAGCAAGGTGGTGGACGTTCCGCTCGCCTCCATCGATGAGGCCGAGCAGCGTCTGCGCGCAGCATATCTTTAAAAAGCTTGGTTCCGTATATACATGTAGTACTGTTAAGGTCACGGAGAGATCACGTATCATGATCATACGGCCGCATGGCGCGGCGCCACGTATGCGTAAGCGCGTTTTTTCTTCGCAGACCTGCAGAAGGCAAGGGTGATGTTGAAATGGGAAAATTGGCGCAAACTTCGTCGAAATACATAATTTACGCTAAGTTTGAGGCAGACGGCACCGTCGAGAAGCCCGATGTTATAGGCGCGGTGTTCGGTCAGACGGAGGGGCTCCTTGGTCAGGAGATGGATCTGAGGGAGCTGCAGCAGACAGGAAGGATAGGCAGGATAGACGTGGAGCTCAGGACAGAGGGCGGGAAGACGTCCGGGATGATAATAATCCCTTCTTCCCTTGACTCATCTGAGACCGCGATGATTGCCGCAACAATCGAGACCATTGAGCGCGTCGGCCCATGCAAATCCAAAATAACCATAGACAGGATCGACGATGTCCGCATCGAGAAGCGCAGCTACGTCGTCAGCAGGGCGAAGGAGCTGCTCGGCAAGATGGTCCATGAGACCGGCGTGCCTGAGGCGCAGGAGATTTCCGAGGAAATCAAAAGCGCCGTGCGCAGCTCCGAGGTTGTGGAGTACATGGGTCTGCCCGCCGGTCCTGATGTGGAGACGAGCGAAAAGATAGTGATCGTTGAGGGCCGGGCTGACGTGGTCAATCTGCTCAGGGCCGGCATAAGGAACGCGATAGCAATCGAGGGCACGTCGGTGCCTGAGGTTATAAAGGAAATATCGAAGGAGCGCGAGACTACCGCGTTCCTTGACGGCGACCGCGGAGGGGACCTTATATTGAAGGAGCTCGCAGCGGTGGCGAACATCGATTTCGTTGCGCGCGCACCCGAGGGCATGGAGGTCGAGGAGCTCAGCAAGAAGGAGATATTCAAGGCCCTCAGGGACAAGGTTCCCCTGTCCGACGCTACTGGAAAAAAGTACGATATATCCAAGAAGCAGCATCAGCGACAGCAGGAGCCGCAGCGCGAGGAAGCCTATGAGGAGAGGCAGCGGCCGAAGCCGAAGGTGGAGCCTGAAAAGCTGCAGAAGCTGAAGCAGATTCTGGAGAGCCTGACTGGCACGAGGGCGGCATACTTCCTGGACAGGGAAGGCAGCCCTATAGGCAAGGTGCCTGTCAAGGAGATGTTCAACGCCATAAGGGAGCTGGACGCCGAATACATGCTCCTCGACGGCGACATAGATCAGAAGCTCGTAGGATTCTGCTCCAAGAAGGGCATCAAGTGCCTCGTGGGTATGAGGATAAAGGGCAGGATAAAGGTCCCGAGCAACATAGAGGTCCTGACGATGAAGGACCTTTCCTGAATTCTTTTTTAATGGGAAGCAAATAGTATTATGAGGAAACTGAAGGATCTGGCTTCCCTGGCTTCTAGGAGGGGCCTTGATGCGATTTTCATTTCGCAGGCTAGCAACGTGCGCTATTTTACCGGCATCGCCGAAACGCAGCTCCTCCTCGTCGTCCCGCGGAGGGACGAGCCGTTCGTTCTTACCTCGTCGCTTGGAAAGGCCGACATAGGAAGCTGCGGCGTAGAAATCTGTTCGGTCGGCCCTGACGGCGACATCAGGGCGAAGTCATTCTACGCGGCTGCGAAGAAGAAGCTCGGTTCCTGTAGGAGGATAGGCTTTGAGGCGGGCATGCCGCATGACAGGTTCCTCAAGATGCAGAGGATCGTCAGGGCGAAGTTCAAAGACATATCCAGCCAGATAGCGGCCATGCGGGCCGTCAAGTCCGAGGACGAGGTCGCGAAGATAAGGAGGGCCCTCGAAATAGCGGAGAAGGGCATGAAGGTTGCCCGCGATTTCATAAGGGATGGGGCGACTGAGCGCGAGGTGGCCGCCGCAGCCGAGGGCGCCATGCGCCTCTCTGGCGCCGATTGGTTCTCGTTTTCGAGCATAGTGGCCTCGGGCCCGAACCCCGCGAGGCCGCATTTCATCCCGTCAGATAGGAAGATAGGCCGCAGCGACCTCGTCGTCGTTGACATAGGGGCAGTTTACGACGGCTACTGCTCGGACATCACAAGGACCTTCTGCGCCCGTCCATCGCCCAAGCAGAAAAGGCTGTACAATATCGTGCTCAGGGCGCAGGCCGCAGCCGAGGCCAAGGCAAGGCCGGGCGTTGCGGCGGCTGCCGTCGATGCCGCGGCCAGGAATGCCATCAAGAAGGCGGGATACGGCAAAGAGTTCGTGCATGCGACAGGCCACGGCGTCGGGCTCGACATACATGAAGAGCCTTCGATATCTCCGAAGTCGAAAGGCGTGCTCAAGCCGGGGATGGTGTTCACCATCGAGCCGGGCATATACACGAAGGATATGGGAGTGCGCCTCGAGGACATGGTTTTATTAACAAGGAAAGGAAAAATCATTCTCAACAGGTTTCCGAAAGAACTGGAGGTGTAGATATGATTGATCCGCGCGTGAAGAAGCTCGCCGAAGTTTTGGTCGATTATTCCGTCTTCGTCAAGAAGGGCGAGAACGTGATGATAAGCGGCTCCTCGACGGAGGCGGACCTGATAAGGGAGATTTATCGCCTTGTGATCAAGCGAGGCGCTTACCCGTTCGTCGATATCGGCGTGCCAGGCATGAGCTACATCTATTACAAGAACGCTTCAATAGAGCAGCTGAAGAAGTTCCCGAATATCAGGGACTACATAGTCAGGAATTGCCAGAAATACATCGGCATAGGCTCCCCGACAAACACGCGCGAGTTCAGCAACATCGACCCAAAGAGGCTCGCGATAAGGAGCAAGGTCGTCCGTCCGATCACAGACTATATCGTCAACAGCCAGCCGAAGATGTACAGGGTCACGCTCGATTACCCGACGCCTGCGCTGGCGCAGGACGCCGAGATGAGCACTGAGGAGTATGAGGACTTCCTTTTCGGAGCCTGCCTTCTTGACTGGAAGAAGCTATCAAAGGAGTTCAGACGGCTGCAGAAGATATTGAATGCGGGGAAGGTGGTGAGGATAGTTGGCGAGGACACCGACCTGACGCTTAGGATATATAAGAAGTCCTTCATTGTCGATGACGGCAAGGAGAACATGCCCGGCGGAGAGATATTCTGCGCACCCGAGAAGTTCTCCGCAGAGGGTCACATCCGCTTCACCTATCCGGCTATAAGGGACAGCGTGCAGGTCGACAACATCTATCTCGAATTCAAAAAAGGGAAGGTCGTCAAGGCCACGGCGGACAAGAACGAGAAGTTCCTGAAGCAGATGATCGCAATGGACAAGGGTTCCTGCTACCTTGGAGAGCTCGGCATAGGGATGAATCCCAAAATCACGAAGTTCACAAAGAACCTCCTCTTCGACGAGAAGATAGGAGGCACGATCCACCTCGCGCTCGGCATGGCTTACAAAGCCTGCGGCCAGCCCAACAAGTCCGCGCTCCATTGGGACATTGTCAAGGACCTCCGCAGGGGCGGCAGGCTTTATCTCGACGGCAGGCTCATACAAAAAGACGGGAAATGGCTCGTTTGAGGTCCTCAAGCGCTTCGGGCAGCGACAGAGGATTTTTTTCCGTCTTTATCTTTTCGTACGTCTCTTTGCTGATGCAATTCATGAGCGGTAGCCCCAGCTTCTTGCAGGCAGCCTCGAGCGCCTTGAATGATTCGCTGTCCGGCTTGAAATAGGAACATATCTTCTTGTAGTGCTTCCCATGCTCTTCGAGGAAGCGCTCAATGCGCGCCTGCGTGACCTCGATATAGCGCTTCTTTATCTCCGGCGTTTCCTCCCATTCAGGCCAGTCGTAGGCATTGAACGGGTATTTGCCCGCGAATTCATAGGGAATGACGCCCGGAGAACTTATCGCTACCCAGTGCAGGCGCGGATTGGTTGCTACAGATGCGATTGCTTTGTGCAGCTTTGATTTGAAGTACGGCTTCCTGAAAGCGCAGGGCACGAAGAACAGCGCGTCCTTGTCTTTCGGCGGCTCGTACAGCCGCACAATATAGTCCTGCCAAACCTCGTAGTAGGGATGCGTCAGCTGCGCTTCTGTCGCCCCGAGTATCGCCGGCTTCTCGTGGAAGTTCGGTATGAACGCGAAATTGTTCGATTCCTTTTCGCAGTCCTCGTACGGCGCGGTGAGCTTGGAGAATTCCCTGTTGGACAGGGGCTTCCATTCCCCCGCGATCCACATGTTGTAGAGCGGCGCTTTCGAATGCGGGAAAACGTTTATCAGGACGATGCTATCCGAATGCTCGCGTGCGAATTCCACAGATTTCTTTAGGCTCGCTGACTGGTCCCCCACGAACGGCAGTCCGACCATCAGGTAGGTCCGCACCCCGCAGCCGTTCTTGTGCAGCGTTTCTGCCGCCCGCACGTAGTCTTCGGTAGTGAATCCCTTGTTGTACCTCTTCAAAACGGCATCGTCCGCGCACTCGAGCCCGATGGCGACGATCGTCTTTATTCCGCGAAAGTCCGCGAGATTCTCGTCCGTTATGAACTCCGGTCTGCTTTCAATTATCAGTTCCTTTACTCCGGCTGCCGCCGCGCGCATTGCCAGGTACTTGCGTATGCTTCGCGGGAATTGCTTGTCGTCGAGGAGCGATCCGCTCGCGAACACCTTCAGGCGCTCGGCATGCGTCACTTCCTTGTCTATCACTGCCTTGAGCTGGTGCATGTTGGGAGCCGGCCCAACGAGCCTGCCCCATCCGCAGCCGAAGCACTCGCCCCAGGCGCACCTCCCGCTCTTCAATATTATGATTTTCTCGTTCATAACCGATTTTTGCTGGGAAAGTTTATAAATGACTTCCTCTATTTTTCTCGTTTTGCCTAGATGTTAGTTTTATATTTATGCTTACTCATAACAGGACGCATGGCTTCGAAGGGGCAGGAGATGGAGCTTTACGGCGAGGAGGTGCAGGCCAGCGTTTCCTTCACGTCCTTCATGACTGCCGTCTCCATGTTCTTCGTCGGCCTGATACTCACGCGCTACGAGACCTTCGAGGCGACCATAAGGATACCCGTGCTTTTCCTGATAGTCAGCACGTTCGGCTTCCTCTACTCCACGTTGGTTTATTCCAATGCCTCCGACCCGATAACGAGGATGGATCGCAAAAGGACCAGGGAATACATGTTTATCGGCGACGTCATTTCCGAGTACGTCGGGGTCTACATGCTGATATTCTCGCTCCCGCTCACGATCACGGCGATAACCAAGGACGCCTTCCTGCAGTTCGCGGTTCTGGCCGCGTCCATCATGGGCCTGGTGTTGTATTCCTTCTCCAGGTATTCCATCATCTACAGGCAGATAGGAAGCGTTCCCAGGGAGCTGTTTGTTGTGGTCATGTGCGCGTTCGAGGCCGTGCTCTTCTTTGCCCAGGCCGGTTCGCTGCCGTTCTTCACCGAGCTGTCCATAGCGTTCCTCGCTCTCATAATGCTCTTCAGCTACGACATGTCAAGGTACAAGGAAAGGCGCGTCTGAACAGCCTTTTTATTTTCTCCGGCACCTTATTTGTCCTATGCTCGAGCTCATCGACCGCGATGCTGCCGGCCGCATATGCAGGTGGGCCATAAGCAGGCATTCCATAACCACGCCGAACATCTGCGTGGTCGTCAATCCGAACAGGCTGACCGTTCCCCCGGAGGAGCTGAAGCGGGAATTTGGGGCCGAAATCATCATAACAAACTCCTATATTATAAGGAGGTCCGACAGGCTAAGGCCCCTGGCAGAAGCGGGCCTCCATCAGATGCTGGGTTGGGGCGGACCCGTTTACACCGACAGCGGCACGTTCCAGATGTATTCCCAAGGAAACGTGGACGTCAATCCGGACGAGATAATAGGCTTCCAGAAGAAGATAGGCTCGGACATAATCACTCCCCTTGATATGTTCACCCGGCCGGACGACAATTTGAAGATGGCCAAAGCCAATCTGGCCGAGACAGTGAGGCGCGTAAAGGCCGCCCGCGGCGAGGTGAAGGACAGGCTTCTCGTCGGCCCGATACAGGGCGGCCGCTTCCTCGACCTGCGCAGGAAGGCCTGCAAGGAGGTCGCGAAGCTCAGCCCGGACGTGTTCGCGATAGGCGGCATAGTCCCGCTGATGGAGCAGTACCGCTTCGCGGAGCTCGCGGACATAGTGCTCGCATGCAAGGCCGAGCTCCCTGCGCACGCGCCTGTGCACGCCTTCGGTGCAGGCCATCCCATGGTTTTCGCCTTGCTAGCGGCCTTCGGCTGCGACCTTTTCGATAGCGCCATGTACAGCCTGGCAGCCGACCGCGGCGCCTACCTCACGGTCAGCGGCACGCGCCAGCTCTCCGATATTTCCGAGTTCCCCTGCTCCTGCCCGCTCTGCTCTAAGCACGAGCCGAAAGGCGTGCTCGGCCTGCCTGAGCAGGAGAGGAAGGCCTGGCTTGCCAGGCACAATCTTTACGTCACCTTCGAGGAGCTGCGCACCGTGCGCCAAGCCATCCGCGAGAACAGCCTGTGGGAGCTTGTCCAGGAGCGCAGCCGGGCGCATCCGGCGCTCCTGGAAGCGTTGGCGCACGCGCTCAAGGCCCATTCAAAACTGCTTTTGGAAAAGGACCTGTTCTCGAAAAGGTCCGCCCTGATGTGGTCCGGCCCGGAGACTGCTGTGCGGCCCGAGGTCGTCCGCGCTAAACAGCTGCTCAGGCGCGTCCGCGCGAAGAACGCCGTGGCAAAGGAGCCTTTCGGTCGCGTGCCCGCTGCGCTCATGCACGTCTATCCCTTCGGCCAGTCGGTAATGCCGGCTGCTCCGAAATTCAGGCCTGCCAAGCCTGAGGACGTTGTCAGGTCTGTCGTGCGCTATCAGTACGGTTCGGATCTCAAGGCGAAGAGCATAAGCGTCGAAGTCTCAAGAAAGACCGGGATGGTGAGACGGGTCTGGCAGAAAAAGAAGCTGCTCGGTACCGTGAGGCCTCATGACGGCCTCTTCCTTCCGACAATGGAAGGCGCCAAGCTTTTGAAGATGAAGAAGGTGCTCATAGATGACCCTGAAGTGGCGAAGTACGTGCGGGAAGGCAGGAGCGTTTTCGCGAAGTTCGTCTCGAAGGCCGATGACATAGTTCCGGGAGAGGAGGTGGCAGTGTTCCACGGCAGGGAGCTTATTGCGGTGGGTTCGGCTTTGCTTTCAGGCAAAGAGATGAAAGAGATGAGGCGCGGCACTGCCGTCAGCGTGCGCGCTTCCTAGCCTTCTTTGCTTTCTTTTTGGTCTTCTTTTTCGGCTTGCCGCGCGTCACGTAGAACACGAGCGCGCATGCCGCTATTGCGGCCGATGCCAGCGTGCCCGTCGCAGGCATTATGAAGTAGCCTGTCGGGCTATCGGTGGCCGTTTCTTCTGTTTCTAATGCGATGGCGAAGTAGCTGAAGCCCGGTGTGGTCGCTATGTAATAGGTCTTTTCTCCGTCGCTGCTTTCCTTCTTTGTAGGCAGTGATGCCCAGTAACCGTCATGCCAGCGCTTGAGCGTTATCTTGCCGGGGTCGTAATTGTTCGTGGCCAGCCAACCGTTGTCGATTGCGAATCTTATTGACGCCTCTGCTATTTCTTCGTCCGTGGCGCTGTTGTCAATCTGCATGTATTGGTATACCGTTCCGTGGAGTTCGTCTGTCTCAGACGGCCTTTCAGGCAAGTGTTTTATGTGTATTTTCATGTCCTGCAAGTCCTTCGCCGGGGTTATCAGTATCTGCACGACAGACGTCTTTTCGGCGTTTATTTCCTCCGTTTCGCCTTTTTTGCAGCCGCCCTTGCATGCCTCTTTCTTTTCCTCGTAATAAAAGGTGGTCGGGCAGTCGTCTTGGTTGATGGCGCCGTCGCCGTTCGTGTCCGTTACGGGTATTACGTCCCCGGCGTGATGGGAGTGGTCGTTCTTTCCGTTCCCGTCCGCTGCGTTCTCGCTCACGCAAAGGAAATTATAGGGATTTGTTTCCGATGAGGTTGCATGGCATATAGGTATCTTGTCCTTGCCGCAGCCGCTTTTGTTTTCCTCCTTTTTGGTCTCGTTAGCGGAGGTATTGCCGCTCCTGAAGTCGTCCTCATTGTATTTTTTTCTCTCCGTATCGTTAGCCGGCGGTCCTCTGAGCGTCAGCGGCAGCCAGTCCCTCCATTTCGGAACCTCGGTGTCGCCGATTCCGTCGCTGTCAATGTCATATCCGCTGTAATCGTGCCAGTAATTGCCCGCTATGAATTTGCCGCCAAGTATGTTCGTTCCGCCGGCCTTAGTGACGTTCCACTGGTTGTTCAGCTGCAGGTGCGTGGCGTTGCACTGGAAGACCACGTCCTCCGCGTTGTCGAAGTAGTTGTCCCATATGACGTTGTCTACGGTGTCGTTGCTCTTGAACAGGAGGCCTATTTTCCCTCCGACGAACCTGTTGCGCGTCACGTTGTTCCTCATCGTCGCTATCGATCCTCCGAGCTTGAGGCCCCTTGAGCAGTCGAAGCTGTTTCCGCTTATGCTGTTTTCGTTGCCCTCTATGTGCACGCATTCGTCGTCTCCCGCCTTGTTAACGGAATATATCTTGTTGTCGGCCACAACAGACCCTCTGGTTCCGGACGTGAAGAAGGCCAGGTCTAT
Source organism: Candidatus Aenigmatarchaeota archaeon (assembly GCA_038999215.1). Taxonomy (GTDB): domain Archaea; phylum Aenigmatarchaeota; class Aenigmatarchaeia; order Aenigmatarchaeales; family JACQIB01; genus JAWABM01. The sequence goes on from JAWABM010000002.1 coordinate 22,115, forward strand.
GCCGGTCGCGCCCGTGAAGTTGATTGCGTTGCCGATTATTTTGACGCTTGGCGCAGGATTGGTCTGCGATTGTGAATATATCGTGCCGTTGATTATCGTGCTGTCCCTGAGCGTGTTGTTGTTCTGGTAGCCCCACGGGAAATAGAAGTCCCCTGTTATGCGGCTGCCCTTAACGACATTGTCGGCTCCGGAAAGTTTGAAACCTGCGTTGGCCGTTATGTCCCGCAGCTCGTTCCTTCCGCCGTATACCTCTGGCGCAGCAGTGCCGAACGTCAGGTTCCAGGCAGTGCTTTCGTTCGTCTGGAACTTCAGGGATTTAAGCGTCATGTCGTGGGCGCTGTTGTAAAGTCCGCCCTCGATAATGAGGCCGTCGAGCTCGTTGCCTGCGATGTCCGCGTTTGACGTGCTGCCAAGATATATTGTGGTAAGTCTGTTGTTCAGTATCTTCGCCGACTGCGAGCTGTTTATGCTCAGGCCGTCCATCGTGTTGCCTGTTATTGTTGCGTCCGAACCGATAATGCCGACGGCGCAGTTCGTGAACGTGCTGCCGGTCAGTTCGGTGATGTCCGATCGCATGTTCAGCGAGCAATCGTTCATCTCCGAGTTTCTCACCCTTATTATGGTCTTTCCTTCGGAGCTGAGGCTCCAAGAGCTTGATTGCGCATAGACGTTCGAGTCCTCTATGTAGAGCTTGCCGTATTCCTTCACTGTCACCGTCCCGAAGGTGACGTTGCAGTTTGTGAAGTTGTAGGTCCTTCCGGCCTCCACGGTCAGCGTGCCGAATGTCTGGTTGCAGTTCTCGTAAGTATAGGGCGGAAGCACAAGCGGCAGGTAGTCATTGTGGTGCGGCAGGTTGGTGTCTCCTATCCCGTCCCCGTCAAGGTCCTCGCCGACATAGTCCCACCACCAGTTCCCCCCGAGCCAGCTGCCGCCGATTATGTTCGTCGCAAGCGTCTTGGTGATGTTGAAGATGTTGCTCGCGTCTATGCCGGACCCTATGACATAAAAATAGTTGTCCCAGAACAGGTTGCCCGAGGATCCGTACTGGAGTTTCATCGCGAGGTTGACGTCGGTGAAGTTGTTGGAGCTTATGTTGTTGCCGTCCGAATTGGATATCTCCATGGCGACGTAGGTCTTTCCAGTGTCGGTCCCGCCGAACACGTTGTTCCTTACCACGTTGTTGTCCGAGGGCCCATGGAACTTGATGCCGACATACCTGCAATGCAGTTCGTTGTTTTCTATTCTGTTGTTGTGGCCGTAGAGGTAGATGCAGTATGAGTCGCCCGATGCGGTGGCATTTATCTTGTTGCCGGTTATCTCTGCATAGGCCAGCGGCTTTATCGTTGCCACGCCTATGGCGCTCGCCAGGTGCGATGTCATGGTTATGGTGTTGTTGATGAGCCTGAACCAGGGCGCGTCGCCTGCGTGCTGCGAGGCGACGCTTACAGCGCCGTTTATCGTGTTTTCAATGATAGTGTTGTTCTCGTTGTAGCCTATCGCGAGGCTGAGCCCGCTCATGGTGTTGTTCTGTATCCAGGCGTGGCCGCCCGTGAGCTTCAGCCCGCCGAGAACGCTGTTCAACAGCGTGCTGGAGTTGCCGCTGAACCAGACGTCCGATGAGTATCCGCTGACGTTGCAATTCTTCACGTTCGTGCGGTCCTTGCCCGAAACTATCCCATAACCTGTTCCATTCCCGACTATCTGCGCCCATCCGCAGTCCAGCGACACATCGCTCGCGTTTATTATTATGGCGCCGTCGCCGTTCGCATCGGTCACGTAGCACGGCGTCTCGTTGGCAGAAAGCGTCGTATCGGAAGTTATCGCGGTATCATCAGTGATGTTGCAAGCGCCCAGCACCATGCCTGGGAGCAGGAACAGTACGATTGTAAAAATTACCCCCCATTTCATACAAATGTTTAGGTGGCGCGCATTTAAATACCTTTTCATTACAGCGAAGTAGCAACAAGCAACAATTGTCGATTTGTGCTTGCCGGCGAAGCCTATTTCGGGCTATAATGATTGCTGCGCTCGGAAAGAATTGAGGGCAGCCCCCCGGTGTTGAAAAGAGCTGTAATGCATCGATAAGAAAAGGTCTTTCCTGAGTGTGCATGGCAACCAAATCTCATATTCAGATAGCAAAATTGCGGTGAAATGCCTATAAGCAGCCTATATAACACCGTTATACCTTCCTTTTCCGTGAGACTTTGGCCTTTGAAGGATGGCCCGAATCAGCCAGGAAACGCCGAATTCTGAGGAAAACAAGGAATTTAAGCTTGCGAACTCTTAATATGTCACAGGCGTGGCATTATGGTGAAAGAAATGCAGCCTGAGACAGTAAAAAAAATAGCCCGTGTGCTGACCCTGTTAAAGACGGCTGGTACCGAGATCCATTTGCGCGGCATAGCCAAGAACTTGGGAATGGATCCAAAGACCGTTTCAAGGATAGTGGACAATTACCTTGCGCCTTTCGTCGATTCGCGGAACATAGAGCTCTACGGCTTCAGGGCCAGATTGGTCAAGCTCAAAGACGACAAGCGCGGCGTTACCCTGAAGGATATCCTCAACTACGCCGAGGTAAGGAAAAAAATCAGGCAGCCGGCATGATTTCTTCGGCTATTATTTCCTTCTCGTTCTCGTAGGTGGTGTACGTGCCTGTTACTGTTATGTTCGAGCCTTCCTTGGCTCCGTTGAGGCTTGTGCCCTTGAAAGCCACTACTCTTATGCTGCCTGTCCCGTCCGTCAGCGTCAGGAAGCTGTGCCCTTCATTTGTCGTATATAGGGAGATTATTGTGCCATTCAGCGCCACGTTGTTGCCCAGATCTGCTGCCTTTAGCCCCCCTATGGTATACGTTACAGGCTCTTTGGGTGAGAATATGATTATTCCGGCCACGCCGAGCAGGGAACAAAGCAAGCAGGTCCTGAGCATGTTCACGTGATATTCACCTTAGCTTCACGCTATGGATTTCGCTGTATATAGGCCCTTTGGGAGTCAGTTTGGATTCAAACAGCGTTATCTCTTCTACTTTGAATGAGCCTATGTCAATGCCTTTCAGTTCCCTTATGACGGATATGAGTTCTGGGCTGCATCTGCCTTTCACCCTGGCCAGCGTTAGGTGCGGGGTGAAGCCCCTTTCGTCCTTGGTTATGCCAAGGCTTTCGAGCCCCATTTCAATGGATTCTGCTATTGCCGAGAGCGCCTGACCGCCTTTCTTCATGCCCAACCATATTGTCCTTATGAAGGTCGGTGACGGGAATGTTCCTATATCGGCTATATGGGCGTCGAATGCCTCGAACTGGCTGCATATGCTGTCCATGGCAGCTTTGAGCTTTGGCAGGCTGTTCAGCTCGTATTCGCCTATGAATTTGAGATTGAAATGCAGGTTTTCAGGCTCGACAAGCTTTATGTCATCGTCTGTGCTGTCAAGCCTGTCCTGTATTGAGGCTATTTTTGCCTTAAGGTCCTCCGGAATTTTGACAGCTATGAACAGGCGCATAGGATAATCTTATGTGTTTAGGGCCTTAAATAAGCGCTTATAACAGTGTTATAAGGACCGTTGGCAGCTGAGAGGCAAGAAAGTTCCATAAAATCTTTTTTCCGTTTGCCAACCTTCATTCATCTTCACGTAATATTCACGTGAAGGTAACGTGAAGATAGCACATTCACCCTCACTATCACCAACAATTGATAAAATATTCACGTGAATATGCGTGAAGTTCACGTGAACATATACATGAATATGTAACTTTCTGTTTGTTGCTAAACAAAACTAAACAAAATAAACGTGAATTCACGTGAACGAAACGTGAATAAGACGTGAACTTAAAATAGGATCAGAAAGCTGATTTTTGGCTCAATCAGGGTTTACCCTGCGGTTCCGGCAAATCAGCAAATTTTTCCTTTTTTCCCTGCTATTTTACTGGCTGAACTCTCACAAACCAGAAAAATCGGCCAAAAACAGGCATTTTTCTGTGAAATATATGTTTCAATATATATTTATCTTCACAAAACCTTCACTTTTCGTTCATTTGCTTCACGCGACCTTCACAAAATCTTCACATGCCCTTCACGTGAATGTAAAACCTTTATATTTCTGGCGTGAATATATGTTTTGATGGCAATGGAGCAGAATTTCAGCAAATTCGGATGGAAGGAAGACCCTTTCACTTTAAAAATAGACCCTTCGCTTTTCACAGGGTATGGCGAGCAGGTAAATGCCTTGGAAAATCATGTTTCCGAGCACCACAAGATAGCTCTTGTGACAGGCCCGACAGGATCCGGCAAAACGACCCTTCTGAAATGGCTGGAAACCAACATGCCCGGCTGCGCAAAGCTCTATGTGAGCAAGCCGCCTGAGAAGCCCGAGCAGTTCGTGGGCATTTTTACCGACATCTTCGGCATCAGCTTCTTTGACAGGCTTATTGGCAGGAAGGTCACGCTTTTCAATCTGCCCAAATATGTCAATTCCAAGCTCAGGGGCCACCACCTGGTTTTTCTGCTGGACGAAGCCCATGAGACCAACAGGGAGGTCATGGAATGGCTGCGCGTGCTTATCGACCAGATAAGCAGCATAAGTCTTGTCATGGCCGGCATGCCCGTCCTCGAAAGGAAGATAAAGGAGGAGCTGGAAACGCTTGACCAGCGCATAACGACCAGGGTGGCGCTCCAAGCCCTGAACAGGGACGATACAAGGTCGCTCATAAGGAAGAGGATAGAGGCCGCCGGCGGCACCGGCATAGCGCCTTTCTCAGATTCGGCTGTTGACGCGATTTATAGCAAGACTGGCGGCTTCCCCAGGGAAGTAATAAAGCTATGCGACAAGCTCGTGAAGGACGCCATTGAAAAAGGCTTCGATGTGATAGAGGCCGCCAACATCGATACCTATAGGGAATTCGACCAGAATGTGAGAGTTGAGGAGCAGACCGTGACGTTCACGCCCAAGCCGCCGAGCGAGGAGCAGTTCAACAACCTGCCATACAAGCAGAAGAAGATTCTTGAGGTCCTGGCCAAGCAGGACTGGCTCACCCCGTCCGCGATTGTGGACGCGGTTGAGATGAAATCCTACAAATCCAAGGGCCATGCGGTCCGCTCCGTGAACAACATCCTTCATAGGCTGATGTTCGAGGGCTATATTCAGCGCGAGTCCCGCGGCAAGGCTTTCATGTACGCTTTGTCCCCGAAGGTAAAGACGCTCTTCGTCGAAAAGTGAAAGTTAAATCCTTTTTCTATGAACCTTTTTGCATGGTTGAGACAGGCTTGGTGGCGTGCGGCACTGTAATGGGCGTGACTGTTGGCGGCTCGCTGCTGCTGTATCATTCGACTGAGTTTGCCAAGGGAGAAGATAGGCGCGTGGAGTCTGAATACAGGGAAATCTGCGAGAAATACGAGGGTCTCACTTCTCCGAACGGCGTTAGGGCTTTCAGGGATTCGATGCGCGCCATGTTCGAGTCCGCCAAGGAGCGCGCGCGCAACGACGGCTGGCTCGTCTATCCGGCAATAAGAAGGATGATGGTGAAGGCCTGGCAGGCGGATATCGACGTTCTTGATGCGATAGACCCTGCCGACGCAGACGCTTATCAGCGCATAAGGGACGTTTTCAAGGCGACCGGCCAGTGGAAATAAAAGCGAGATTTTTTATTATGCAGACAATTATGTTTTATGCCAAAGCTGCTCATAGTCGTGGTCGGGCTGCCGGCTTCCGGCAAGACCTTCACTGCGGAGTTGATAGCGAAGCGCTACCATGCGGCTTTCGTCAGTTCCGGAGATGTGATAAGGCGAGAGATCAAGCGGAGGCGCTTGCCCTACACAAGGGATACCGAGGCCTCGGTTTCGGCATGGTTCCACGAGAAGAACAGGGAGGCGCTCGTTGCGAAGCACGCATGGAACATGATAAGGGGCCGCCGCAATGACATCTTTGTCATCGAGGGTTTGCGCACCTGCAGCCAGCTGAAGACGCTGGAGAGGCTTGCCGGGATGAAAGCCGTCGTAATAGAGACTTATGCTCCACTGAAATTGAGGGTCCTGCGCTCGGCCCGCAGGCGCAGGTTCAGTGACCATAATCTGGAATACATCCGCGAAAGGGACAGGAGGGAGAAAAAGCGCGGTCTTGGCAGGCTCATTGCGCATGCTGATGCCAGGATAGACAACAGCGGCACGAAAAAGGACCTTGAAAAAAGCATTGATAAGGTCATGAAAGGGCTGCTCAAAGCTTAAATATTTGCGGCTTACCAATTATATACAGGCTTTGAGGTGAGCATAGATGAGCAAAGCGAACGTAAAGAACATGATTGGCAAAGTGATCGTGTCTGAGGAGACCGGAAGGAGGTTCGGCATTGTGGGCGACGTTGCTTTCGTGACAGAATCTGGCGAATTGATGAACATAGTCGTCACAGAGCCCACAAAAACCGCCACGGAGCTCGGGCTTCAGGAGGACAGCAACGGAAAGGTGGCTATACCGTTCTCGGCAGTGAAGTCCGTCGGGGATTTCATCATAATCTCGGAAAAGGACATAGTCTGAAGTGCTTTCCTGGATTCTTTGGCCGTCCGGCCGTTTTTCATAGCTTTGCCAGCTAGGTCTCGGTCCGCAAGCACTTATTTCCATAATGCCTTGATCAGCGCCTAGTCGTCGCCCTTCTTCTTGTCGTCGACGTCGCGGACGCCGTCCTCGGTTATCTGGAACACGCACTCGGCCTCGGGCAGATTGGGCGAGTCCACCATCCTCGCGACCCTTGTTCCTGCCTTCCCTCTCCTCACGTACACCCTATATGTCGAGAAATGGCCCATCACGTGCCCGCCTATCGGTGTGGTTGGGTCGCCGAACAGCAGCCCCGGGTTCGCCATAACCTGGTTCGTTATGTAGACGGCGATGTTGTACACGTCCGCGAGCCTCTGTATGGAGTGCAGGTACCTGTTGAGCTTCTGCTGCCTCGACGCCAGGTCGCCTCTTCCAGAAAAATCGACCCTGAAGTGCGCGGTCGCCGAGTCCACGATTATGAGCTTCACGTTCCTTTCCTTTATCATCTCGCCGGCCTTCTCGATGAGGACCTTCTGGTGGTCCGAGTTGTACGCCCTTGCCACAAATATGTTTTCTAGCGCCTTCTCCTGGTCCAGCCCCACAGCCTTGGCCATCTGTATTATCCTTTCCGGCCTGAAGGTCGCTTCTGTGTCGATGAATATGCACGTGCCGTCCAGCCCGCCCTTCTCTTTCGGCAGCTGCACGTTCACAGCAAGCTGGTGCGCCACTTGGCTCTTGCTCGAGCCGTAAGCCCCGTGGAATTCTGTGACAGCGCCTGTTTCTATTCCTCCCCCCAGAAGGTTGTCGAGCGCTTTGCTGCCGGTCGTTATCCTAGCTATGGCAAGCCTCTTTTCGTAAACTTTCGTGGCCTGCTCGAACCCGAGGTCGAGCGCCTCTCTTGCGGCTTCGATTATCTTTTCAGAAGTTGCGTCGCCAAGCCCCGCCACCGCCGCAAGCTCGGCCGGCGCGGCCGCTGCTATCGACATCATGTCTATGAATCCGGCCTCTTTCAGCTTTTCCGCAGTTTTTTCCCCTACGCCAGGTAGGTCTGCGACATCAGTGATTTTTTTCGCCATCCAACCCCCTTCTTATTGATTGGACCCCAAAGCATTTATTTGCAGTTCTATTTCCTTCCTGAGGTCCACGTTCTCGACCTCGTTGACAATGAATTCCTTCCTGTTGAACATCTTGTTCTTCCTGACTTTTCCCCTGAAAACGAACTCCTTCCCGATTATATCGACGTCCTCGAAAAGGTGCCCTTTCTTCGCGATCGCCGCGTCCATATCCATGTCAAGCAGCTTCGCGCCTGCCTCCCGGAAGAACACTGCCCTTATGTTGCCTGTCCCGTCGTCTATCACTCCGGAAATCACGAACGTCTGCTTAGGCGTCACGGCTCCATGCTTCGGGCATTCGTACTTGCCGTTGGTCTGCTTCGCCCTTGACCCGCAGGTCGGGCACACATCGTAGAAAATTTCAGTCTCGAACAGCTGCACTATCGCCGCCCTCACATCGTAGAAGTTTCCTTCAATGAGTTCGCTTATCTTGGCCCTTCCGCCCTCCTCCCTGGTCTTGCTCATCTCCTCGATCTTCGGCAGGCTGCTGTCCTCTATCACCTTCAGCCCTCCGCGCCTGCCTATCCTGAGCTCCGGTTCTCCACGGTTGTTCTCCTTCGTGTAGGCGCCGAAGACCTCTATCGCGATGCCAGGCTCGAGGTTCTTCACAACCTCGGCCTGTTGGTCCCAAAGAGTGAGCCTCATCCTGCCGCTCGCGTCTGCGATTATCATGCTTGCGACCACGCCTTTCCTGCCCTTGCTCTCGAATTCGCGCGGCTCAGATATCCTTTCTATCCTGCCGCGCACGCTGATGTTGGTGATGCCCGCCCCGACCTTTCCGAGCTCTAGCGTCTTCCTCATGGCTTTGACAAGGTCCAGTCCGAGCTCCTTCGCCACTATGTACGCCGCCCCTTCCTTGGAGACAAGCCCTGAGAGCTCCATCTGTTTCTCCTCTATCTTCTTCTCGACGGCGGTCCTGTCCATGCCCGTTGTAGAAATTATCTTCTGTATGATGTCCTCCATCGAACCACCCTATAACTAATGCACTGAAACTATAAATCCTTTAGGAGGAAAGCAGCTCCTTCACGGCCTCCCTCACTTCAGCCGCGCTCACGCACTTTTTCTTGGCCCTCATGGCTATTGCGTCGGCTTCCGAGGCTATGTCGGCCGTTATCTCCTCTAGCAATTGCGAGAACTCCTTGGCGGCGGCCTTGTCTGCCTTCAGTCCCGTCCTTTTCAGCATTTCTTCGGCCACAGCAGGGTCGTATTCCATGCAAAGCCTATTGTTTTCCGGCAAATATAACTTTATTCTTTGTGCAGGAAGGCGAAAATTTCCCTGTTCCGCAGGAAAAATTGCACTTTAGGAGGGTTCAAAGCGGAAGAAAAATAGTATGTTCTATGTAATAGATATGTCAACATATCTATTAAGAAACATATACGTAAACAGATAGCGTTAAATATTGGTGATACGATATTTATTTAGAAACAATTGTCGCATAAAATATATCATCAATACATCATACAACCTTTATATGCGATAGCTGACCAATAAAATTGAGGTGTAAGTGCTTGAAATTCAAACAACAGAAGAAAAATGTGTTCGAAATTCTGTTTTTGCACGACAAGCCAGTGAAAATGCTCACCTCGTTGCGTTCTGACCAGATACAATACGCCACGCAGGTCTCCAAATATGTTGACTGCACCTATTCGCACACCGTCAAGGTGCTGGAAATGTTCAAGGATCTCGGTTTGGTGCAGTTCGAGAAGAAAGGAAGGGTGAAAATGATTAAGCTGACCGGCGAGGGCGAGGAAATCGCGCATCATTTCGAGGGATTAAGGAAGAAATTCGACAACCTTGAGAAGGATTTGAAAATACCGCAGCAGGGCAGATGATTTCTCCGCGCGCCATGGCACAACTGAACGAAAAATACCATACTTTTTCTTTCTGCTTTTTATGAAAAGGTGCAATTTCCGGCAAAATTCCGTTTGTCATTTTTCATGAACTGGAGGAAACGGCCATTCCCCCGGAAAATCCACGAAAACTGACAATATGGGCTATAGCCCGCTCCATCCCCATGGCCGGCCGAAAAGATGTCTGAAAAATGCCTTTGCTATTGGAACATACAAATTTTTATAAGGTAGTCAGTTTATGTATACTACATGGCGAGGCAGTTCAAGCAGCGACGCACGAAGTCCACCAGAATGCTCTTCTCTGCAAATACGATACCTTCGGATATAAAGATTGAGGAGATAATGGAAATCGTTTTCGGAACATCGATAAATGGCGTCAACAAGGCCGCTGAAGCTTCCAAGGTAATCTTTCAATATTTTAAAGACAGCGGCACGCATATGATAAGCGATAGGGAGCTTTCCAAGATAGCCAATGCCGCCAGTTTCAGCCGGGGCCAGTTTTATAACGTGGTGCATGACATGATTTCCATGGGAATCCTGAGAAGGAGCGAGTTCGGCGACTATGAGCTTTCAACTGATTTCTCTTCCGCGCTCACCAGGATAGCAGAAAGCTATAGAAATACCGTTAAAGGCCTCGTCAAGAAGTGAAAAAACAGGCCGAAATAAAATTGGCTAGTATAACTGTTATGCTATCTAGGTTGCGATACTCGTAATTGTTTACATATGACCTAACAGTTGTAAGGTAAAAGATAGGTTACATTATTTGTAATTTGTTAAAACCAACATAGGATATAGTATGTAAAATATACTTTACAGTAGATGATGGTCGGAAACCCTCGCGGCCAAATGTGAGAGTTCAGGCGGAAAGTGAAGATGAAATGAAGGTCTGTGCTTTGCCGCAATCCCTTGCAATCGGTTTAAATTTTTTCGCCGCCTACATGTATGTGCCATGTTCAATGAAAAGGAAAAGAAGGAAGAACCTGAGGAAGAGCCGGATGTTGCGCCTTGGGACGACGGACCACAAAAATCCGCAGCGCCGCCGGCGTCAGCCGAGCCAGTGAAGGCCGAAGAACGCCCGATGCCTTCGGAGCCGCCCAATACAGAAGAAAAGCGTGATGGTTCGTCAGTATATGCGGCTTTCATGCCTAAGCGTCACAAGACTGCTTATTGCAAATGGTGGTCCAAGAGCAGGCTTCTCGAAATATATCCAGGCAGGTGCGAGAACATGAATTGCGACATCTTCATAATCGAGATGGCAGGCAGTGACGGCAAATACCCGAAAAAGGCGAGGGAAGCATTCCCGTATTGCTGCGAATACTGCACGACGGACATCAACGAGGCCGTCAAGGCGCTCCAGGAATACAGGAAGAGTCAGGAAAAGGTGAGCGATGTCTTTATTGATATGTGAGCGCTATTGCTGGCGCTAGTTCTTTGAGCAGAATGAAAATTCTATTTCTTTTCCGGGGGCCTTATTCTTGCATAAGGCAGGGCTATTGATGGCGGCAGCTGCAAGTCGTCCGAGAGTTCGAGCGACTTGGTTATGCACTTTCTGAGTATGGTGTTCAGCACGTCTATGTTCAGCGCTTCCGGTATTTTCTTCTCCTTCGCCCACATTTCCAGCACCTTTTTGTCGTCCTCGCCGAGATAGAAGACGTCGCCTTCCATTTCTATCATTGCGAAGCTCTTCCCGTTCTCTTTCTTGTATTCCACATCAAAGACGAAGGTTATTTCAAGGCCCTTCTTGCCTATCATGGGTATGTCCTTCTCCCTGACATCCTTTATCTTTGTCCTGTTCTCGACTCCGGCCATCCCTTCAAAATCCTCGCTTTTGCTCGCGTTTATCAGCTTCAGTTTCATTCCGACTGCTGGCATTGTTCTCACCTTAAAACTTTAATATTATGGAGGCATATTAGTATTAATAGTTTCATGACGGAGTTGATGATATGCCAAAAGCAGCAGTGTTGCTTTATGAGGGATTTGAGGAGATAGAGGGAGTGGCAGCCATAGACATATTGAGGCGGGCTGGCATAGAAGTCTCGCTCATCGGCGTGGGCGGGGTTATAGTGGCCGGCGCGCACGGTATGAAGATTCACACGGACATGCGCTTCCTTGACGCGAACTTCGACGGTTTCGATTGCCTTGTGCTTCCCGGAGGCCCTGGCCACGACGCGCTATTGAGGAACGATTCAGTGATAAAGCTCGTGCACAAGATGAACAGGGAGGGGAAGATACTCGCCGCCATATGCATGGCGCCCAAGGTCCTGCTGAAGGCCGGGATACTGACGGACAAGAGGGCGACGATTTATCCGGGCTTCGAGAAGTTGTTGGACAGGCCGAGGGACAATCCTGTGGTCGTCGACGGTAACATAATAACCTCGCAGGGGCCTGGCACCGCGCTGGAATTCGGCCTAAAGATAGTGGAAGTAATGATGGGCGCCCCGAAGGCGGCCGAAGTGAGGAAACAGCTGGTCGCATAGCGCTGATTGGATGATCTCCGAAAACGAACGCGAAGTGTTAGAAATAGTCAGACAGAAGGGTCTGATGAAAAAGTCCGAGCTCGGCGAGAAAGCTTCTGTCGCCAAATCCCTTAAGGAGAAGGGCTACCTTGGAAAGGTGGTTTTCGGCGAGGAAGCATTCGTCCTCACTGGAGCGGGCAGCCGCGCTCTTTTTGCGGCGCAACAGAAATCTTCTTAAGGATAAAAGATAAAAGAACAGAATCATAGCCCCGTAGTCTAGCGGCCAAGGATAGCTGGCTCTGAACCAGCGGACCGAGGTTCGAATCCTCGCGGGGCTACCACTTTGCTCTGTGCATCTTGACCGCGAAAAGCTCCTTTTCTCGCTGTAAAAACCTATAAATTCTTTGACCCCCATAATCTTACCCATGCCAAAAATAGACAGCACTTATTTCGGTTCTGTTGTCGTCGACGGAAGGAAGTTTGACACCGACATGGTGGTCTGCTGGGACGGCGAGCTGAAGGAAAGGCAGAAGTCGCACGTCTTCGACAGGAGGGAGCTTGATGATCTGATGATGAAGGATCCGGACGTGATAATCGTCGGCACCGGCCAGTCCGGCCTGGTGAAGGTCGACCCTTCCGCTGAAGTGGCTGCCAAGGTCAGCGGGATTGAGCTGGTCGTTGCCAAGAGCCCCGTTGCCATAGCGGAGTTCAACAAAGTCGCTAGGAAGAGGAAGGCGATCGCTGTAATACACGTGACTTGTTGACTCAGGAAAGGATAAGTCTATAAGCAGCTTGCGCCAAATTCTTTGCATGGTTTGGATAAGGAAAGCCTCAGGCGACAGGGCCGAGTTTGACCAGGAGAAGATAAGGTCGACCTGCCTAAAGGCTGGCGCCACCAAAAGGCTTGCGGACGAGGTCGCACGGGAAGTGTCGGAAAGGGTATACGACGGCATCTCGACGAAGAAAATCCTCAAGATGACTATCTCGCTCCTAGAGAGGAAGATGCCTGAGGTGGCCGCAAAATACGACCTCAAGGGAGCCATAATGAGGCTCGGTCCTGCGGGCTATGCTTTTGAGAGCCTTGTGGCGGAAATATTGCGTGAATATGGCTATAGCACAGTGGTGCATTCCATTGTTGAGGGCGGCTGCGTGGAACACGAGATAGACGTCGTCGCCGAGAAGTCAGCCAAGCGCTCGATGATAGAGTGCAAGTACCACAACATGCCTGGAATATACACCGGCATAAAGGAGGCGCTCTACACCTATGCGAGGTTCCTTGATATCGGGGAGGGCGCGAAGATGGGAAGGTGCAGGCGGTTCGACGAAGTTTGGCTGGTATGTAACACCAAGTTCTCGCCTGATGTGCTCAGATATGCCGCATGCAAGAAGATGCGCCTCATAGGATGGTCCTGGCCAAAGGCCAATTCGCTTCAGGCGATGCTCGACGAGAAGAAGATGTATCCGATAACCGTGCTGAGAACGCTGGACAGGGAGAGCCAGGCCAGGCTGTCAAAGGCCCGGCTCATGTTCTGCAAGGACCTGATTGAGAACGACATCGGCGCCGTGATGAGCCTCACAGGGATACCTAAGGCTAAGCTCAACGAGCTGAGAAAAGAGGCCGAGGAAATAATCAGGGCGTGACTTTTTCCTCCCCGGCTTCGGCTGTTCTTATTTTTACGACAGGGTTGTCGAAAAGGTCTGCGAGCGCCACCATCTTTTCCCTGCTCGGGCCCCTCTTTTTCGCATAGGACTTGTCAAGCGTGCTGTTGTCCGGCCTGAATTGTTCGAGCACCACGGTCCTTGCGGCTCTGAGGCCTTTTGCAATCATATCGATATTCCTGTCGTTGATTCCTTCCACGAGAGGGATCCTGATTTCATAATCCGTTTTAGATGAGATGATAAGTTCAAGGCATTCCTTCACCTTTTCTACGAACGGTTCTGCCTTTGCAAATAAGTAGCCTTTCTTGTCCAGCGTGTTCTTCACGTCCATTGCGATGAAATCCACAAGGCCTTCTGATATGAGCTCTCTTATGGCTTCAGGCTTGCTGCCGTTGGTGTCCAATTTCACCGAAAGTCCCTTGTCCTTTGCGAGCCTGCAGAGCCTCCTGATGTCCTGCAATGTCGGCTCGCCTCCAGTTATGACCACGCCTTCTATGAAGCTTCCGCTTTCCTCCACCTTTGCAAGTATGTCCTCCTCTCTCATTTCCTTGTAGTTTCCGCCTTCAACGAGCTTGAAATTGTGGCAGAATGGGCAGCGGAAGTTGCATCCGTAAAGAAAAACTACGGCCGCGGGCCTGCCGGGATAGTCCACGGTCGACAGCCCGATAATCCCCCCGACTTTCAGCATGGCTTTCGCCTAAACTTTCATGTTCCTTATCTTTTCAATGAGCTGGTCCTTTTGAGGCAGCTCTCCCCTGTAGATTGTGCCATCCGCAAGCACAAGCGATGGAACCGAGGCTATGTTCAGGGTGAGCGCCTCTATGAAGAAATCCTTGCCGGCAAGGGCGCATGGCGCGGTCTGTGGGGTTATCTTTGAGGCGTCCTGCACGATATGATAAGGTTTTCCTTCCAGCTCCATCACCTGTTCTGTTTTGATATTCTCGCCGTCTATGAGCTTCTCTATGAAGTCCCTGCCTTCCACCCAGCCAAGGGTCTTTGCAACCTCCCTTACCGTCTCTCTTGCCTTGGGGCACTTCGGGCAGGTTGTGGCCGTATATAGCACAAGATTCATCATATCCTCTCCGGTATCTCGTACCTTCTCCTGTCCTTCAGCTCCGCGAGCTTGCCCTTGTTCCACCCCTCGACATTTTGATAATATCCTGTTATTCTTGACCATATCTGCATGCGGTCGCTGTTGCACTTTGCGCAGGTCTTGTGCATGCCTCCCGTTGTGAAGCCGCAGCTGTCGCATATGCTGAGGTCCCTTGTGTATGCGAAGTATTGTATAGCAGTCTGCGTCGCTATCTTCTTGGTTAGCTTCATCAACGCCTCCGGCTCGGGATTCCTTTCGCCAAGCCAAGCGTGGCTCATTGCTCCCCCGTCAGTTAACGGATGGAATGCTCCTTCGAGCTGGAGCCTTTGGAAGAGCGAGACGTCTGCGCTCGGCCTAACCTGGAACGAGTTGGTATAGTAGATTGAGTTCGTGTTCTTGTCGCCCTGCACCACAGCCCTTTCTCCGAACCTCCTGTAATCTATTCTCGCGAGCCTGTGGGAGCACGATTCAGCCGGGGTCCTTGCGAGGGCAAAATTCATTCCTGTTTCCTCCCTGAGCTTCGCGACTTTGTCCTTTAGGTACTTCATCACTCTCAATCCGAACATCCAAGAGTCCCTGCTCTCGTGTATTTCCTTCCCCGTGTGCGCTTTCACCATCTCGTTCATCCCGACTATTCCTATGGTATAGCTCTGCTTCGACGGTTCAAGGTATCTGCTCCCTTTATCATCAACAATTTGCGCAAGGAACGGCAGCATGCCGCTCTTGAGGTTCTTTTCTATTATGCTCTTTCTCAGGAGCATTATCTCCTTTATTTTCGCTACCCTGTCGTCTATGATGTTGTAGATTTCGCTGTCTTCGCCGCGCGCAAGGTAGGCTATCTGCGGCAGATTGAGCGTCACGACCTGCAGGCTGCCGCCGCGCACGGTGCCGTTGTATATGTCACTGTCCTCAGTCGACTTGTCGAGGGGCATGAGGAAGCTGCAGCACTGGTAGCACGAGAAGTCCGGCATGTAGGGCTGGTTTATTATGAAATAGGGCGTTCCGAACTTGGCCGCCAGCTCCGAGACCTTCATCATCTGTTCGTCATACTTGCCGTTAGCGAGGTCCGATGGATAGAGCTGCACTTCCATCTTCGGGAAGTTGAACGGCTTTCCTTTGTAGTCGCCCTTCAGATAGACGTCGGTGAAGGCGTCGAAGAGCATCTTTATCTCGTCCTCGTAATCCGCATAAGTCACTCCGTCCTCGACGATGCCGCCGAGCTGTATCGCCGGCACGTCCTTGAACAGCTTCGGAGTGTGCATGTCAAGGTCTATGCTCGAGAACACTGTCTGCCCGCCTCTTGCTATGTACATCTGGCTCATTTCGTAGATGAACATCTGCGCCATCTGCTTTACCCTGACGTAGTCCAACCCCTTGACGACAGGCGCCATGAACGTGTTGAAGTAGGAAAAGCCTTGCCCTCCCGAGCAGTTCACCTGGGCTGCTGCCAGCACCTTCGCCGCATGCAGGAACGCGACTTCTGCCTTCTTTGCCGGACCTGCGATCGATGTGTGGTTCCCCGTGCCGTCCGGCTTGAATCCGTTCTTTAGGAAGAACCTTATGTCGTGCGAGAAGCAGAACGGCCTTGTCACGAAATAGTCCAGGTCGTGTATGTGTATCTGGCCCTCGAAGTGCGCTTCAGACAGCCTGTGATCCAGCACGTTTGCCAATGTGTAATCCTTCGAGACCTCGTCGGCCATGAGTTTGTGTATCGTCTCGGGGTTGTGCTGCAGGTTAGCGTTCTCCTTCGAGCCTTTGTCAATCATCATCGTTATGTCGTAGACCGGAAGCCCTATTCTGGTGTAGCGCATCCTTTCCTTTTCAAGGCCGTGCTCAAGCAGCTTGAAGCAGACTATCTCCCTTATTAGCTGGGAGGAGAGGTAGCTCAGATTCAGCCCTCTGAGGAACTTTTCCGTTTCAAAGGCTATCTTGTCTGCTATGTCCTGCGCCAGACCTGTCTCTTTGACTATTGATGCCGAGATTTTTTCTCTGCCGAACCTCTCGAAAACCTCCCCTGACGTTCTCACATACATTTCTCCTGCGCCAAATTTTCTTGCCGCAGTGGGGTCCCTTTTCTGCAGCAGTGCGAAAATCAGCGGCCTCACGTCTGACATCTTCATCCTGTTGTCGACCAGCCTGTCGACATCTTCGGCGATATCTCTTGCGACCTTCTCGTTTGCTCCTGCCCACAGGCAGGCCTTGTAGGTCCTTTCCTTGTCATACCTTTCCGCGCGCGCGGCCCAGAAAAGTATGTTCCCCTTGTCCTTTGAGTAGAAATCATCAACTAATTTCGGGCTTATTGAAGATTCTTTACCAACCATTAATGCTCACCTCTGTTTCACGGGACTGAACGTCACTAAGCTTGTGGTGCAAATAACTTGTGAAGCATATTTCAATTGCTTGGCGCTATTTAAAGCGATTTGTTTGCTCGAGAATATGCTTCGGAAAACTTTGTAACAGTTACAGAGTGATTCAATATGTTATGCCGCGCTTGGTTATGAACCTTTTCGGAGACTTGATCGCCTTCAGTTCTGTCGCCGAATCCGCGCGCCTGATGAATGATTTTGGTGCGGACCTGCCTGTCAGCACTACGTCAGTCTTTCCAGACCTGTCTAGGAGCCTGATTACGTCCTTTTCTTCGAGCAGGCCTATCCTTGCAGCCAGATTTACCTCGTCCAGGACCATGAGATCGGGCCCGCGCTTGAGCGCCTGCATTGCGAACTTGAGCCCGGCCTGCGCAGCAGATGCGTCCTTTGCGTCAGGTTTCTTGAGGTTCACCCATCCTTTGCGGCCGAACTGGTGTATCTCGAAATTCCTTCCGAGCCTGCTTCTCACCTTGTACTCTCCGATGTCTTTTCGGCCTTTCATGAACTGGATTATTATGACCTTCTTTCCCTGTCCGACCGCCCTGAGTGCCAGGCCGAAAGCTGCGGTCGTCTTCCCGATGCCGTTGCCTGTGTACAAGAAGATTTTTCCCACCAAATCACCCCGGAACCGGGCAGGTCTTTGTCGGGCAGCCTCCTGCGAATTCCGCTTCGGCCGTGACGAACGTATCGCCCACGTAAAGCACCTGCTCCGATTTGCTGCCGTATCTGTATACCGTGATGCCCTTGCATTTCAGCTTTCTGGCAAGATTGTAAACCTTTTTGACATCGTCCGGCGTGGCGTCCTGAGGAAGGTTTACCGTCTTGCTTACGGCGTTGTCCGTATATTTCTGGAACGCCGCCTGCATCCTGACGTGCCATTCCGGCGGTATGTCGAGCGCGGTCACGAATATCCTTTTGATATCTTCAGGCACGCCCTTCACTTTCTGCAGGGAGCCGCTTTTTGCTATCTGCGCCAGAATCTCGGCGCTGTAGAAGCCCCTCTTCTTTGAGGCCGCTTCGAAGGCCGGATTGACCTCGAAGAGCGTCCTGCCCCCCAGTATGTGCTTCCTTATGAAAGATATGGCAAAAATCGGTTCTATCCCGCTGCTGCAGCCCGCTATTATGCTTATCGAGCCGGTGGGCGCGATTGTCGTCACTGTAGCGTTCCTCATGGCCTTGTAGCTGCCAGCGAGCGTGCTTCTGGCGAAGTTCGGGAACGAGCCCCTCCTTTTCCCTATCTCCTCTGACGCCTTGCGCGCCTCGTCCGTTATGAACCTCATGAGCTTCTCCCCCATGGTCACTGCGCGCTCGGAGTTGTAGGGGATGCCAAGAGTTATGAGCATGTCGGCGAATCCCATCACGCCGAGCCCTATCTTCCTGTTCGCCTTGGTGACGGCCTCTATCTCCTTCATCGGAAATCTGTTGGAGTCTATGACGTTGTCTAGGAAGTGCACGGCGGTCCTGACGGTCTTCCTTATTTTTTCCCAGTCCACATCGCCGTTCTTTACCATTTTCGAAAGGTTTATGCTGCCCAGATTGCAGCTCTCATACGGCAGCAACGGTTGCTCGCCGCATGGATTGGTGGCTTCTATCCTGCCGGCCTGCGGCGTGGGGTTATGCCTGTTCACCTCGTCTATGAATATCACCCCCGGGTCCCCGCTCGACCAAGCGTTTTCGATAATGCTGTTCCATACGCTTTCCGCGCTCGCCTTGCCCACGACCTTTCTCGTCCTCGGGCTCATGAGGACGTAGTCCTTCCTGAAGTCTAGCGCGTTCAGGAATTCGTCCGTCACAGATACGGACAGGTTGAAATTTGAAAGGGCTTTGCCTTCGGATTTTGCGGTTATGAATTCCATTATGTCGGGGTGGTGCACGCTCAGTATGCCCATCATGGCGCCGCGCCTCCTTCCCCCCGCCTTTATGGCGTCAGTGGCCGCGTCAAAGACCTTCATGAAGGATACTGGCCCGGAGGCGACCCCTGCGGTTGACTTGACAACGTCCCCTTTCGGCCTCAGCCTTGAGAATGAGAATCCCACCCCTCCGCCGGACTGCTCTATGAGCGCAGTATGCTTTACCGCGTTGAATATGCTCTCGAGGGAGTCCTCAACAGGAAGCACGAAGCATGCCGCAAGCTGACCCAACGGCGCATTGGCATTGAAAAGCGTCGGGGAGTTAGGAAGGAACTCCAGTCTGCTCATCACCCCGAAGAACTCCTTCTCGGCCGCTTCCGGAGACACGCCGTATATCTTGTCCGCGGAAGCTACAGCTTTGGCCACTCTTTCGAACATCTGTACGGGAGTCTCGATTATCTTGCCCTTCTCGTTCTTTAGGAGATACCGGTTCTTCAGCACTTCCATGGCGTTGACGCTCAGCTTCATTTCGGGCTCAAGACCGAGCCTTTTACCCAGTTCTCTTATTTCTGTCTTGGCCTTTCTGTAGCTGGAATATTCCTCTGCCACGTTCTTCAGGCCGTTTTGGTTTAGCACTTCGATGACGGCGTCCTGGGCATCCTCGACCGTAGGTATGGCCTTCTCGAACCTCTTTCCGAGCAGCTTCACAGCCAGGATGGAGAGCTTTTTCGCGTGCTTGCCATCCTTCTCGCCTGTCGCGAGCAGTGCCCTATGTATGGCATGCGTTATCTTGTCTTGGTCAAACGGCACTATCTTGCCGTCTCTTTTCTTTATTTTTGAAATCATTCCAATCACTTATTTTAAATATGTGCCCCCCATATAAAATATCAAGCGGTGTTACCATGACTAGCATCTACGATTGCATAATCATAGGCGGCGGGCCTGCGGGCCTGGGCGCCGCGCTCTACGCAAGCAGGCTCAGGATGAGCACATTGCTCTTCACCAACCTCGAGCAGCCGGCGCAAGTGTCTTGGGCTATGGATGTGGAGGACTATCTCGGCATAGAGAGCATGCGCGGCGCAAAGCTACTTGAGATTATGAAGAAGCACGCCTTAAAATTCGGTGCTGAGCTCAAGGAAGAGAAGGTGGTCGAGATAAGGGACCTAGGCAAGGTTAAGGCCGTGATGACTGAGAAAGCCAGCTATCAGGCGAGGACGGTGATAATTGCTACCGGGTCCGTGCACAGGCATGCCGGAATAAAGGGCGAGGAAGAGTTCGCTGGGAAGGGAGTGAGCTATTGCGCTGTTTGCGACGGGTGGTTCTTCAAGGGCAGGAAGGTCGTGGTCGTCGGAGGCGGGGATTCCGCGACGATGTATGCCCTGTATCTGAGGGAGCTTAACTGCGATGTCACGCTTGTTCACAGAAGGAAGGAGCTCAGGGCGGTGCCAATTCACGTTGAGAACATAAAGAAGGCCGGGGTGAAGCTCGCCCTTGGCCATGAGATAAAGGAGATAAAGGGTGACAAGGCGGTAAATGAGGTGGTGCTTGACGACGGCACAAGAATCGAGACCGCAGCGGTCTTCATAGCTGTCGGCGAGGTGCCGTCAGCCACGCTGCTGGGCAAGGCCGGGATACAGGCTGATGAAAATGGCTATGCCATAGTTGATGCCGTCCAGGCCACGAACAAGAAAGGAATTTTTGCTGCAGGCAACATAACCATAAACACGCCGAAGAGGATAATAACTGCTGTTGCAGAGGGCTGCAAAGCTGCCTTTGGCGCCTACAATTACCTGAAGGGCGAATGAGATGAAAAGGGAGACCAAGAACAGACTATTCGCGCTTTTCGTGCTGTTCACTTTCATCGGGGGCAGCGCGGCGCTCGCGATAATGTCGGCCTTCGAGCCTGCGGTAAAGCCCAGCGTGCAGCTGGCCTATACGAAGCCGTTGGCTAATGAGGAGGAGGCCTCTTTCTTCAGGGAGAACAAGATAGTACTGAAGTATTTCACATCAGATGATTGCGGCAAGCCGTGCGAAGACGCGTCATTACTTGTAAGCGACCTCTTCCAGCGCATGCAGGGAAGCATGGTGGTAGAAACAATAAGCATTGACGACTATCCTGATGAGGCTGCCAGGTATGACATTGCGGCAGCTCCCTATTTTGTCTTCAGAGGCAAGACCGAAGCGAAGCTTAACGGCAGCGCGACATATGACGAACTTGTGGCAACGGCCTGCGGCATGTTCTTCTCGGAGAATGACGTCTGTATCACTTAGATTCGGCTATTTCCCTTTCCGCTTCCTCTATTTCCTTTTGGAACTTCCTTATTATCGCCACGAGTTGCTCTGGCTCTGTATTGAGCGTTCTTGCGGCTTCGCTTACCAATTTTTCCTTCTCTCTCAGGTTCATAGTCACACCTTAAGATCTGTCACTTTGTCGATTATTATGTCGGCTCCCTCGTCTTCGGCATCCTTCCTGCTCATCGCGCCGGTGAGAACTGCCACCGTCTTCACTCCGGCGGCCTTTCCCATCCTAATATCGTCCGGCGCGTCGCCGACGTAGAGCATGTCCTCCTTCTTCACCTTGTAATATGATGCCATTTTCGCCAGCATGTCCGGGTAGGGCTTGCCGCGTTTTATGTCGTCCGGCGTCAATATCATGTTGAACATTCCGGCAAGCCCTAGTTCTTTCAGCCAGAACTCCATCACTTCCCTCTTGTTTCCTGTTGCGACGGCAATCAGTATGCCCCTTTTCTTGAGCCCGCTCAGAAAGTCTTCGATGCCTTCCAGCTTGTTGAGCTTGCTAGGATAGTCCGGGGCCGTAAGCTCTTTCATGAGTTCGGCCATTACGTCCCTTCTGTTTTCGAAGCTTTCTTCGGGCAATATGCTCCTTGCTATCTCGTCATAGGACTTGCCGAAGTTTTCCTTTATCACCTGCTCGGTAAGCTTGCAGCTTATGCCGCGCTTTTTCATGACTTTCATCCATGTCTCAATGTGGGCCTTTGTTGACCTCACAATGACGCCGTCGAAATCGAATACGATGAGCCTTATCATCTTATCAGCTCGGATATCATTCTGTTTATGAGCCCATCCAATTTGTTCTTCTCCATGCCTACGCCTTGCGCGAAGCTCTCGTTGCCTCCGCCCTTTCCTCCAAGATCTTTGCAGGCCTCGTGAACGAGCACAGAGGCGCTGAAGCCCATTTTTGCCGCCTGCTCTCCGACCGAGGCCAGGACAGATATCTTTTCCTTGCCTATGCCGAACAGGACGAACAGAGCATCGGGGGCATTGAGCCTCTTTGATATCTCCTGCAGCTGCCTGGCATCCGCTCCCTTGACTTTCTCGACAAGGACCCTCAATTCTCCCGATTTCTTGAAATTCAGCCCGCCCGTCACGGCTTCGGCCTTCTTTTTCTTCAGCTTCTCCGCTTCCTTCCTCTTTTCCTTCCATTCCTCAAGGAGCTCGGCTGTCGCAGAGGGCACGTCCTCTTCCTTTACTCTCAAGGCCTCGGCGGCCAGCTTCAATATTTCCTCCCGCCTTTTGAGGAGATTTTCCGCCGCCTTGCCAGCCATGTAGATTATCCTGACTGTTCCGTCCGTCGGACGTTCTACCTTCGAGATTACTATCTGCCCTATCTCTTTTGTGTTGTCCACGTGCGTTCCGCCGCAGGCCTCATGCTCGAAGTCCCCGATGGAACACACCTTTAGCTTGCTGCTAGGCACCGCCGCCCCTTGGTATATCGTGAAGCCGAATTTCTTTTCCGCCTCCACCCTGTCCCACACCTTCTTGTCAACAACATATCCTTTCTTCACGGCGTCATTCGCCATTTTTTCTATCTTTTCCACTTCTTCCGGCATGAGCGGCTCGTAGTGCGCCAGGTCTATGTGCGCCTTGTCCTCATCTTTCTTGCTCCCTTCCTGCCACATCCATGGGCCGATTATCTTTCTGGCCGAGCCGCTTATGAGGTGCGTCGCGGTGTGATGCGCGGTTATCTGCTCCCTTCTGGCCCTGTTCACGGAGCATTTGACTGTATCGCCCTCCTTGAACGAGGGCTCTTCGACCATATGCACTATAACATTGTTAGCGTTCTCCACATCGTATACCCTGCAGTTTTCAATCAGGCCGTGGTCGGGTTCCTGCCCCCCTCCGCGCGGATAGAATGCGGTTTGGTCGAGCACCACCTTGCTGCCGTCAATTTTCAGAACATTGGCGCTGAATTCGAAGAGCTTGTCGTTGTCAAAGTAGAGCTTTCTTGTGGCCGGCAGCCCTTTGGTGTCCATTATTTCCTTCTTCTGCTCGGCCTTCTCGGCCGTATGCAGATCCGCCACGCTCGCCCAGAAGCCGGCCGGAATATTGACCTTCATTCCTTTCTTCGACGCCACCTGGGATACGAGTTCTGGCGTTATGCCTTGGCTGTCATAGAGCTGGATGAGCTTGTCTTCAGTAATAGGTTCTTCCCTTTCGAGCATGAGCTCAACGGCGCGCTGCGTGCGCTCCATCGCCCCGCGGTAGCGCTTCTCCTCCACGTCTATTATCTTTCGGAACTGCGGCATTGCCGAGGGCAGTTCTGGGAACATGGGCTTCAGGAACTGGGCCACATTCTCGGCGACCCAGCACACATCGAACGGGAAATTGTACTTCTCTATGAAGTTAAGCGCGCGCCTTAGCACGACCCTGAGGTTGTATCCGCCGCCGACGTTCGAAGGTATTCCGCCGTCGCTGATTGCGAACAGCAGGGTTTTCGCATGGTCGGCTATCGAGTATATTGCGACCATCGGGTCTATCTTCGAGACCATCTCAGCCTTGTCTATGCCGAGCTTCTTCGCTATGTCGGCCCTGGCAGCCTCCACGTCTGGGCAGTCGTCAAAGTTCAGCTTCCCTGCCAGAGGCGAGTAGCGCATGAACAGATCTTTGTCGTACTTTATTCCGGCCTTCTTCTTGAGTGCGTCTATCACAGGACCGTATGTCGCATCATACAGCGTGGGTGCTCCTGAGCTTGCCCACACAAACCGTTCTAGTCCGGCGCCCATGTCTATTACTTTCTGCTTCATCTGGACATACTTGTCTGGCGTTCCTGCGAACTCGGTGAACACGCAGTTTCCAAGTTCGACGCCTGAGACATGGTACTCGAGGCTGTAGCCGAATGCTCCGGCCCCCAGCCATACGTCCTCTAGAAAATTTATCTTCTCCGGCTTTATGCCGAAGACCTTGGTGAGCATGTTGTAGTCCAGTTCGATTGCTTTGTCCTTCCAGTAGCCTTGCTTGCCGTCCCATAGCGCGCTCTGTTGGACCATGCAGAAGGAAGTGTCTGCCCTTCCTGTCACGCCGACGTTCGGTATGTTGTTGAACCTTAGGCACGGCTGGAGCATTATCGACGGGTTGGCCGGGAACTCGAACATCAGGTTCCCGTTGTCAATCCTGTAGAAATCCACTATGCCGGCGATTGTGAAGTACAGCGGGTACCAGCGGCAGACTGTAGGGAATCTTTGCAGCGGGACATGCCCCTCCTTTACGAAGTGTCTTTTGATAGCGTCCCATGCCTGGAAATAATCAAATTTCTTTTTTGTCACAGGTTTGCCCAAGAATTCGTACGGCCTGCATGAGGAGTCGTTGCAAACGTCCTGTTCCACCAGCGACCAGAAGAACTTGCCGCAGTTCTTGCAATGATATCTCTTGAAGCCGTTCTTCTGCAGCCATTCCAGCCCCCAATACCTCTTCCAGTCCTTCTGGAATTCCTTCATGAGACCCTTTTTGTCCATCATATCTTCCTCGCGTGCAGGTTTATCCATCTTATTTTCTTGAATTTTTTGTCTCTTGTTATGTGGGACTTAATTATTTTAAAGCCGCTGTCCCTTAATAATCTTTCCAGTTCGTCTTTTCGGTAATAGGAAAAGAACCTTTTGCCAAGATCTTTATGACTTTCATATTTTTCTCTGCTGCCAGCCTTGACGGCAATGAACATAATGCCCCCATGCTTAAGCACCTTCCTGAAGCCCGTCAGCACCTTTTTTACCTGGGATTTTTTGATGTGTAGCAGCGAAGCACATACCCACAGGCCGTCAAAGCTGTTTTCGGGGAACCGCAACTTCCGCATGTCCATTTTGACGAACCTTGCCGTCTTCACCCTTTTTCTTGCTTCTTTAAGCATGCCAACGGAAGCGTCTATTCCTATGGCCCTACAACCATGTTCTGTCAGCCATTTACAATCCTGTCCAGGCCCGCATCCAATATCTAGTACGTTTTTCCCTTTAAGGCGGCTCCTGAAGAATTTCAGTTCGCCGACAAGCAATCTTTTGAACCAGCGCTCTGCAAAAGTGCCGGCTAGCTCGTCGTATGTATCGATGGTCTTGTTCATAATACTTACTAAACATCCGCATAGAAAAACCTAATGCTAGGGCTAACGGTGAGGAGCAGGGAAGGACTGATTCAGCCTTCAACCGAAAAGTGCCCCTAGTCCTGCCGCAGCCTCTTCAGCCTTCTTTTCCACGTCCTCTTCTTTCTTCTCTTCCTTCTTCTCTGCAGGTGCCGCAGCAGCCGCAGGTGCCGCAGCCACCGGCATCGCCGCCTTGCTTATAGCCTCGTCGATGTTCACTCCCTCGAGCGTCGAGACGAGCGCCTTTACCTTGGCTTCGTCAACCTTTCCGCCCGCAGCTTCCATGATTTTCTTGACGTGCTCCTCGTTTATCGGTTGCTTCATGCTGTGCAGCAACAATGCCGCATATATCATTTCCATTTTTTATTACCTCCTTGATCATTCTGGGACCTTTTCCTTCAGGGCATCAGCCTGCCTTTTCCCTTTGGCAAGCAGGTCCTCTATCACGCCCTTCTCGAGTATTCCGGCCTCCAAACCCAGCGTTTTCGCGTTTATGAAGGCCTTGATTATCATTGGTCCGATTGTCTGCTTCGTCGCCCAGCCGGCGTTCACTGCCAAATTGAGCGCCTGGGCAGCGGCCAGGCTGATGTCGCCGAGCATCTTGCCCTCGTCGACTGCCAGCACGTCCTTCGTGAATATTGTGCCGTTCTCCCAGAGCGCTGTGACGTCCAGACCTACCTCCATTGGCTGTATCTTGAGCATGCTCAGCACTGCTGCAAGGTCGGGCGATATCACGTCGCCCTTCTTCGCGACAACGGTGTCCTTTATCACTGCTATTTTGCCGCCCTCGACCTTGGCCTGTATCTTCACCTTGCTCAGGGTTGTTATTGCAGGGCCTGGCGGAAGGTCTGTCGGCCCCGCGGGCGCGACTATATCGTCCATAGCGACGTCTCCTGCCTTGGCAGCGACCTTGCTCTTGGATTTCTGTATCGTTTTGTAAAGCTTGAAAGGGTTCATGTTGGAGAATATGAGGCCCGGTTGAGTGACCATATGCCCCTTGAGCGCGCTCTTCTCTCCGGCTTTCTCTAGCGCCCTCATTATGAGTTCCTTCTTCGTAACTACGATTTTCGCCCCTTCCTTGAGCGAATAGCGCATGCTCTGCAACGGCGCAGCTGGCATCTTGTGGATGTTTATTATACCAACTACCGGGCTCTCGGCTATGAGCCTGCTGAGCTCTTCCACTTTCTCCAGCTTGTCCTTCCTCGGCTCCTTTCTGCCCTTCTTTTCTGGCATAGCATCACTTTATTATTATTTTCACAGGCTTACCCATCGTGAGCTTGACATAAGCGTTCCTTATCTGGTTGATGCCTTTCGGCAGCGCGCTTTCGACTGCCTTGACAACAGCGAAGGCGTTGTCAGCTATGTCCTCGTCGCTCATGTCCTCGTGACCTATCCTGCAGTGCGCTGCGGGGCTGTCCTTGACAGCCACCCTCAC
>JAWABM010000003.1:0-46169 GCA_038999215.1 Candidatus Aenigmatarchaeota archaeon
AGGCCCGCCTGTTGAGCGAGGCGCGCCGTGCTGGCGTGCCGACGCCCGCCATCCTCGAGGTCGACGAGAAGAACTTCAAAATCGTGATGTCATTCATTGACGGCGTGCGGCTGAAGGAGCTGATAAACGAAGGGTGCGATCTGAGGGAGATTGGCACTGAAGTTGGTAATGATATAGGAAAGCTCCATGCCGCCGGCATAGTGCACGGCGACCTTACCACGAGCAACATGATACAGAAAGGCGCTGAGTTGTTCTTCATAGATTTCGGCCTCGGCTTCTTCTCGAACAGGCCTGAAGACCAGGCTGTCGACTTGGCAGTCCTTCGCGAAGCGATAAGGTCGACGCATTTCAGGCATTCAAATGCGCTTTGGGGCTATATAGTCCAGGGTTACAAGGATGCTTTCGGCGGCGCCGAAAAGGTTTTAAAGTCTTTGGACAATATAGAGAAGCGTGGCAGATATGTCAGAAGGGACGACTGAGGTCATGCAAAAGAACGAAAGGAAATTCGTGAAGTGGCTGAAAGGCGATGACAGGGTGAGCCGCTGGGAAAACGTGAGCTATGCTATCATGTTCGCGGCTGCTGGCCTCATTTTCATCGGCCTTCTTCTTGGGAGCTTCGTGAAATACGTCGTTTATGCGGGAGCTTTCGGCGCGTTCCTTCTGCTGGCCGGCATAGGGGTTTATATAGCTTCCCAATTAATTGAAAACAAGACTGGCTCGGTCTCGGCTGGACCAGATCATTCGGTGAAAGCTTAATGGCGCGAATATATGCTAGGAAGAGGGGCAAGGCATCCAGCAAGAAGCCTCCTGTGCCTGCGCAATGGGTGACTTATTCTGGAGAGGAAGTCGAGCGGCTGATTGTGAAGCTCTACAAGGACGGCCTGCAGTCCGCGCAGGTGGGCCTGATGCTCAGGGACCATTACGGCATCCCGTCTATAAAGGCCGTGACCGGGAAAACGGTCGGCGAGATTCTTGCCGAGAACGGCCTGGCTCCGAAGATACCGGAGGACCTCTTCAACCTGCTGAAAAGGGCCGTGCGCCTGCGCGCGCATTTGGAGAAGAACAAGAGGGACGCGCACTCCATACGCGGCCTGGAACTCATGGAATCAAAGATACGCAGGCTGGTGAAGTACTATGCCAGGACAGGCAGGCTGCCCGAGGACTGGAGGTACGACGCCGAGAGGGCAAAGCTCATAGTGGAGAAGGGTGAATGATAATGGCTAAGGTGAAGGCAAAGGAATGGTATCCGATTGTCGCCCCGAAGATGTTCGGCGGCAAAGTCATCGGGGAAACCTTCGTGCTCGACCCCGAGTCGGTCGCGAAGAGGACCGTCGAAGCGACTCTCTACGACCTTGGCGGCGATTCCTCGAGGTTCTATTTCAAGCTCTTTTTCAAGATCACCGGAATAGCCGATGGCAAGGCCAGCACTGCCTTCGTCGGCCACGAATGCATGCGCGATTTCATCGCGAGGATAGTGCAGCCGAGAACGAACAGGATAGACACCAATGACGTCTTCGATCTGAAGGACGCCAAGCTGAGGGTGAAGACGATAGCGATAACGAACAGGCTGGTGAAGGCAAGCATACCGACCGACATAAGGAAGAGGATATCCGAGCTGCTGAAGGAAAGGATGTCGGGGATGACGCTGGATGAGTTCGTCGGTCAGATGATAGAGGGCAAGCTGCAGGCCGAGGTGCGCGCGCAGCTCAACAAGATTTATCCTATCAGGGCATTCGAGCTGCATAAGACGCGCGTTTTATAGTCACTCTAGGTGCGCTATTGCCACTGTTATCCAGAACATCCCGCCCATGAGTATAAGGAAGAACGCCAGCGCGGTGCCTATCAGGTTGCTCGCCATGTTCGACCAGTTCGCTGCGGTAGCGCCCGCGAACATCGCGCCGAACAGTATGCACGCGCTTCCCAGTACCCAGAAGCCTATCGACCTTTCTCTGCTCATACGGGAAAATATGAATCGCAAACCTTTTAAAAGGTTCGGAAACGTAAGAATCATTGGCAGGAAGCTAGCTGGGGGGATAGCCCTACCCTGTGAGCGCAAACGGGCTTCATGGCGCGGCGAAGCTCAGGGCGGTGCGGATTGTCCGCAAGGTCCTGTCGGCCGACTGAGAAGCGCCGTCCTGCAGAGCAGTAATCGTAGTGAACCGGGTCAGGTCCGGAAGGAAGCAGCCCTAAGTTGCGGTGCCTGCGTTTGCGGGGTCGCGGCGCGGAGAAGGCTTTCAGGGTCAGCTTTGCGGGTTTTCTGCATCAACCGAAGCGCGCTTCCTGCCGCTAACTTTATTTAGTAGGTTGCGGATATTGGTTTTTATGCCGAAGAGAAAAAAATCCGATGATTTACAGATGGCTCTTGTGATAATTGTCGTTTTTCTGGCCGGCGTGCTCGTGGCCATGCAGTTCATCGAACCCAAGGAGATAATCAAGCAGCCTATAAATGTTGTCAGAAACCTGAATGCCCCGCAGGTTGGCGGAGGCACGCATGTGGAGATGGTTGTTCCGGCCGTCGACAAGGACGGCAAAGGCGTCGCAACCACGCTGGTGGTCGACGCCCAGCCAGGCAGCGGAAAGATACTCACGAACATAGACATACTGCTTTTCTGGGTCGACACCCAGCAGTCCATACAGATCGCCCGCGATGTTGCCGAAAATGTCACCGGCATGGATGCGGGAAGTCTTGACATAACCTATGCCATGGATGTGGACAATGTCACGCTCATAGGCGGGCCCTCGGCTGGCGCGGCCCTTACTTTGGCGACAATAGCCGCATTGAAGGGTCAAGCGCCCAACTCCGACGCGGCCATCACCGGCACCATAAACCCGGACGGCTCCATAGGCAGGGTCGGCTCAGTGCTCGAAAAGGCCGGCGCTGTCAAGAGGGCGGGCGTCAAGACCTTCCTGGTGCCAAAGGGCGAAAGCACTGAGAAGGTTGTCAGACCGCTGGAGAAGTGCGTCGAGGGCGTGGGCTTCACCTATTGCGAGACTGTGTTCAAGGAGGAGAAGGTGAACATAGGCGAGGCGCTTGGCATCGACGTAGTCGAGGTCTCCAGCATCGCCGAAGCTCTGCCCTATTTCTTCAGTCAGGCTTAAGAACTTTGATATTATATAGGTTATTGGCCCCGATGAGCACTGATAGGCGATTAGAGCTTCGGCTATGACCGCATAGAGGTGACGTGAGGGGCCGCTATTGCTTGCGCTGGGCCGGTTGAAAACCTAAGAACAAAGCAAAAATCAAAGGCCCTTTACTTGGCCTTTCCCATTATCCTGCACACTTTGGTGCCGCAAGTCGGGCACTTGCCCTCCATCGCCTTCATCCCGTTCTTCCAGACAACTTCCTTGCTTTCCGCTATTTCGACCTGCTTCTTGCACTTCATACAGCGTCCTTCTGCCATGGTATCACCTGCTCCCTATTTACTGTATATATTTAAAAACCTTCCATTCCTATAGGGATTATGCTTACGGAAGCTCAGAAAAGGCAGCTACAGGAAGCCGATTACAGGCTTATTTGCGGAAACGGAGCTGTAAAACTCTGCCTTTGGTGCAAAAAGTCAATAAAAACAGGTGGAAAGGACTTCTGCTATAAGGAGAAGTGGTACGGCATCAAAAGCCACCGCTGCCTACAGATGACCCCTCTTATCACCGCCTGCAACCTCCGCTGCGAGTACTGCTGGCGCGACCATTCCTACTTCAGGCCCCAGCCCGAGGACTTTGCCAAGCCGAAGGAGCTTGTTGACGAGGCAATAGCGGCGCAGAAGGCGCTTCTGACAGGCCTTGGCGGCGTAGACCACTCGGCAAGGCACCTAAAGGAGGCGCAGGAACCGCTCAGCGCGGCAATAAGCCTGGACGGCGAGCCCACCCTGTATCCATACATAGTCGAGCTCGTCAGGGAGTTCCACTCACGCGGCATAAGGACCTTCCTTGTGACCAACGGCACCCGTCCGGAAGTGCTTGCCAAGATGGACCCCTTGCCTACGAACCTGTATCTTTCGCTCTCCTCGCCCACGAAGGAAATATTTGAGAAGCTCCAGCATCCGACGTCGCCCGAGCTCTGGGGCAACATCCAGGCAACGCTGCGGCTCTTCCCGAAGCTGAAGACCAATAGGGTCGTCCGCCTCACGCTGATCAAGGGCGTAAATATGGAGCCGTCGGCATACGCAGGCCATATCCTGGTCGCCCAGCCTGACTTCATCGAGGCCAAGGCTTACATGTTCATAGGCGGCTCGATCCGCAGGCTGAAGTTCGAGAACATGCCGTCGCTGGACGAGGTCCGCGCCTTCGCCAAGAAACTTGCAGAACTCACAGGATACAAGGTCGCGGACGAGCATGCTCCGAGCAGGGTCGTTCTGCTCAGTAAAAGGTAGATGGTGGGCCCGTCGTGATTCGAACACGAGTCACCAGCACTTCGGTGCTTCATCAGCTTAGGAACATCCCCAAGCTGGCATTCTAGCCAAGCTAAACCACGGGCCCTTCAGTAGAATAATGGGCAGAAGCTGGCATTTATTTCTTGAATTTCACGACCTGCTTTGTCAGGTCGACCTGCGTCAGGAACGCTGCCCTGCAGCAGTAGCTCTTCACGCCGAGCTCGTCAAGGACCTTCTTCGGCTCCTCGCCGCTTTCCACCCTACGCTTGTAGTTCTCCCAGAGCTGCGCTATCGGCCGTCCGCACGAGATGCAGCGTATCGGAATCATCATTTTTTTCACCTCTTGCTTCTCTGCTTGTGGCGCCGCGGCCCCGCCTTCGAGCGCGAAGGCTTGTGCGGCTCGTTCCTTCTTGGGTCGGCGACCAGCAGGGAGCGATCGTAATCTATGAAGGAAGCTTTGAGCTTCTTGTTGAACTCTAGCAGCGCGAGCGCGATGGCCTGCCTTATCGCGTCGGCCTGGCCCATTATTCCGCCGCCTGCGGCTGTTACATCGATGTCCACCTTGTTTGCCGTTTCGCCCGCAAGAATGATTGGTTCCATCACCCTAAGCCTCGCTATCTCAGGGGTCAGCGATTCCACCGGCCTCGAGTTTATTCTTATCTTCCCTGTGCCTGGCCTTGCGACCGCCCTTGCCACGGCCGACTTCCTTTTCCCAAGCGTGTTTGCTATCTTTTCCTTTGCCATCAGGCCCTGCCCCCGAACTGTTTTGCCAAATCCTTGACAACTATGAACCTGCACCTCAAGTCCTCCGCGCTCTTGCCCATCTTCTGCACTTCCTTGAGCTCCTCCGGGCAGCCCACGTGGACGCGCAGGCGCGCGAACGCCTCCCTTCCCTTCTTGTTTTTCGGCAGCATGCCCCTCACGGCACGCCTGAATATCCCGTCGCTGCACTTGGGGTGGAACGGACCTTTGGTCGGCGTGCCCCTTTGTATCTTCGCCAAGTACCTTTCCTTGACCATGGTCGGCCTGCCGCTTATCACGGCCTTGTCAGCGTTCACGACGGTAATCTGCTCCCCGAGCAGCAGCTCCTTGGCTATCATTGATGCCAACCTTCCCATCACCGCGCCCTCTGCGTCTATTACCTTTGCCATCATGACACCTATTTGATTATCCTCACGCCTTTGCCGCTGCCGTGCTCCTTCAAGAACTCTGCAATGCTCATGGTCCTGCCTCCGGCCTTCGCTATCTTTCTTGCTGCTTCTGCGGAGCAGGAGAGCGACGCTATCTTGAAGGGCTTTGATATTTCCCCCGATGACAGCACCTTGCCGGGCACGAGGACTATCTCGCTTCCGTCAGCCTCCCTCTCTATCTTCGACAGGTTGACCGCCGGCCTCCTCCTTTCAGGCGTCTCCAGCAGGTCCGCAAGATTGAGCATGAAGCCGGACTTCTCCTTGCGCCCCCTGACCCGCAGGCCGGCTATCATTTCCTTGATTATCTCGTTTGACGGGCCTGTGGGCTTCGGCATTCAGGGCACCTTCACCACGCCCAGCCTGGCTATGCCTGTGAGGTAGAGCGCCGTCATTATCAAAGAAAGGACTATAACGTATGTGCCGGTCCTGCGGTATTTCCTGCTGCTGTCCGTGTATAGCGCCACCCCCATCAACAGCCCTGCCAGCACCGGGTTAAGCACCGCAAAGACGTATGCGAGTATCTCCCACTTGTCCATTCCCATCACTTTAGGATATGGGTGTTTGAACGTTTAAAAAGGTTTTGGTGATTACTCCCATCTGCCGTCCTTGAATATGCTCGTGTTATCCTTGTTCAGCAAGCCTCTTTGCCTCAACCTTTTCAGGCTCTCCTGAATCTCCCTGCTGCCGTATTTCTGCGAGAGCCTGCTTATTTCTCCGTAGAAGTTGCCGTCCGGCCTAATGTAGGCCTCTTCGACCTCGCGGTCTATCTCCTTTTCTTTCTCCGCCCTGTCCTTGTACTCCTGCGCATTGTCCTCAGGCAGCCTTGGCATACGCAGAATATCGGAAGAAAAGATTAAATAAGGCAGCGTTTTCTTGGTGTTCTTTCTTTTCTTAAAGGTTTTCCTTATTACAAGAAAAAAGTTTGGTGCGGGGGGAGTGATTCGAACACTCGAACGCACTAAGCGACAGGATTTCCTTGCGCGGTCACGGCCGAAGCTCCCCACTTAAGCGCACTTAAGTCCTGCGGATTTTCCGGGCTTTCCTACCCCCGCCTAGATAAGCATAAGCTTCAGAAATTTAAAAAAGCCCTTCAGAGCTTGTCCGCTTCCTTCACGAATTCCTTGAGCTTCTTCCTGAGCACGTCCGCAGCGGCCATGACTATGTCCTCCGCCGACAGCCCTGAGATCGACTCCAGGCTGAACACGAACTTGTCAGGCTCTGCCTCCACTCTTAGGGCCCCTGCCGGCTGCGCAAGCTTCGCGCATTCCCCGCATAAGTCGCACGCGTCCGTTGCGCTGGCCTTGCCGTCCGATATAGACAGCGCCTTCTTCGGGCACGACCTTACAACCTCCTCCGGGTTCGTGAGCTTGCCGTCCGCGGTTATTTTGGGATAGCCGTGGTACCACGCTCTGGCAGCGCTCCACTTCGCGTGATTCCTGCCGAAGCCCAGTATCGCCGTTGCCTCGAGTTTCAGCTTCTGCCCCTCGAAGAGCTCCACTATGGGCGTCTCCGGATAGAGCGGCGTAGCCACCTTCGGGTCAGCGGACTTTATGTCCTTCGCGTAGACCATTCCGGGCCCTTTCTTGTCGATGACCATGACTATCTGGCAGTTGGCGCACCCTTTGCCTTCGCATTTGCAGTCCGCCCTCAGGTTGAGTGCCTTCGGGTCGAACTTCAGCGGAAGCATGCCCAGCCTGTGCGCCAGGACCTCGTCGTAGAGCACGGAGTCGTTGCTGCTGAAATCCACGCTCTCTATCGCGAGCACCGGCACCTCGCCCATGGCTATCCTTCTGAGGCTGTTCGCGAACTGCAGGCTCGCGCCCTCGACCATTATTTTGATTTCCTTGTCGGTTTTGGAAAGAACTTTTATCTTCATCACCTACACCCTCCTTCCCCTTCTCCCTCCCTTCTTCCTGCACGTGTCGTGCGGTATCGGCGTGACGTCCTCTATCCTGCCTATCCTCATCCCGCCCCTCGCAAGGGCCCTTATCGCTGGCTGCGCCCCCGCGCCGGGGCTCCTCTTCTTTATTCCGCCCTGCGCCCTGACCTTTATGTGGACGCCTGTTATCCCCTTCATTATCGCTTCCGATGCCGCCTTGCTGGCCGCAAGCATCGCAGGATACGGGTTCCCGCCTTCCCTGTCCTTGTCAGTCATCATCCCGGCCGTGACCCTCGCTATGGTTTCCGCGCCTGTCAGGTCCGTGATGTGTATTATCGTGTTGTTTGAAGAGCTGAATATGTACGCCATCCCCCATCTTACCGCTTCTTTCGGCTTCATTTCTTGACACCTATTTCGCTGCTCCCGTAGAACTTGACCTCCGGTTCATCTCCGACCGGGACTATCATGCTCGGCCATCTTACCCTGCGGCCGCCTACGGCTATGTGGCCGTGCACTATGTACTGCCTTGCCTGCTTGATTGTTTTCGCAATCCCTTTCTTGAAGACTATTGTCTGCAGCCTCCTTTCGAAAAGGTTGTCAGTTG
This sequence comes from Candidatus Aenigmatarchaeota archaeon, assembly GCA_038999215.1. GTDB lineage: Archaea > Aenigmatarchaeota > Aenigmatarchaeia > Aenigmatarchaeales > JACQIB01 > JAWABM01. The sequence continues at coordinate 8,044 of JAWABM010000003.1, forward strand.
TCATGCCAAGCACGTCCTCTATTGTCGCGCCCTGTCCGACGAGCCCCATTTTCGCTAGGCTCTCGATGAGCTGCTTCTCCCCCTCCTTGTCCTTCAGCGCCTCGAGCTCTCTCGCCCTTCCTCTGAACCACCTTATTACGGCCTCGGCCCTCCATATTTCCTTCTTCCTTCTCAGGCCGTATTTCGCTTTCACTTCCTTCTCAAGCCCTATCCTTTCGCTGTCCCAGGGCCTTCTCGGCGTCGAGTGCTTTGGTACTAGCCTTCTCATTCTTCATCACTTCTTCTCTGCCGGCTTCTCTTCTTGCTTCTTTGCCGGTGCTGCTGGCGCCGCCTTTGCGGGAGCTGCTCCTTTCGCGGGCGCTGCCGGCGCGGCTGCCGCGGGCGCGGCTGCGCCTGGCTTAGGCGCTGCTCCTGGCAGAGCCTTCTTTACCACGCCCACCCTCGCTCCTGTCCTGAAGCTCGAGCGCGTTCTCTGTCCGCGTACAGGCAGCCCGAGCTCGTGCCTTATTCCCTTGTAGCACCTTATCCTCTTGAGGAAGTCTATGTCAAATTTCTTCCTCAGCGCCAGTTCGGAGCCTGAAAGATGCGAATTCTGGTTCGTCTCCGTGTCCGATTGCCTGTTTAGCATGAATGCCGGCAGTCCGTACGCCGCTGGGTCCTTCAGAACATTCTCCAGCTTCATCAGCTGCTCCTCTGTTAGCTTTCCCATTGTCGCGTCCGGGTCTATGCCTGCGGCCCTAGGTATCGCCAGCGAGAAAGGCTGGCCTATTCCCTTGACCTTAAGAAGCGCGATTCTGAGTTTTTTCGTTCCGTCAAGGTCCGTGCCTGCGAACCTGACTATCCCCTGAACATCTGCTGCTATCTTCTTCACGGGCGCCTTCCTTTCCTCCTTCTTTTCTTCTTTCTTCTCGTCCTTTGCCCGCTGTTTCTCTTCCTCTTTCTTCTCGTCCTTAACGTCTTTTCCCGACATCAATACACCTTGAATTTGTGCCTCCGGAGGCAACCGGCATTGCCGGAATTGTATTTCCTATATGGATTGAACCTTTATAAAGGTTTCAGGGCTCGTCCGCTTTCGCAGCGGAGCTTTCTTTCCTAAAAAAACGTGGCGCCGGCGGCAGGATTTGAACCTGCGGGCCCCGAAGGGCACCAGATATCATGACTTAAGGGACTCTACATTCTCCGCCGCTTTTCAGAGTCAAGCCATCCATTCATCTAACCCGGTTGGGTTCTCAAGTCTGGCGCACTGCCTGACTGTGCGACGCCGGCTTAAAGATAACTAATTCCGCAGAATATTTAAATCAGTATTTTTCCGCATCCTCAAGTAGCATGTCGGGAATTCCGCCTTCGAGCACCTTGAACCTCAGCCTGCACTTTGGGCATAATATCTGCTCCTCTTCGAACTCCAGCGGGCCCTTGCATTTCGGGCAGGCCATCACTTCCTTCAGCGCTTCGTCAATCATTATAATACTCCCTCTCTCTTCATTTATCAGCTTTTGCCCAGGATTTCGGATAGGTCCCTTTCTTCATTATTACGCGCTCCGTGCGCACGGCCACGCCCTTCCTCCTCATCATGTCGCTGCTGTTCATCTGGGCCTTCCCTATCGATACGAGCTCGCCTTTGTGCGTGAGGACAGCTGTCCAGTCGCCCCTCTCTATTCCTTTCTCTATGCGTGCCAGCCCGCCCGTTGCGAGCGGCGCTCCGTTGCAGACCGCGTCCACGGCGCTGTCCCTTATCACGACCGCCTTCATGCCGTCCGCTACCCTTTCCATCGGCATTACCACGTCCCTCATCCTTCCAGTCTCGAGCGCGTCGCAGACCGCCTGCATGGTTACCGCGCATGCTTCGCTGAACGCCCCACTCCTCGTCCTTCGCAGCTCCTGCAGATGTGCGCCTATGCCCAGCTTCTTCCCGAGGTCGTCGGCCAGACGTCTTATGTATGTCCCTGCCTCGCAGCCGACCTTGATGAGGACGTTCCTGCCGCTTATCTCCAGGACTTCCAAGTAGTAGATCTCCCTTTCGCGCATGCGACGGGCTACGGCCGATTTCTTCGGCGGCAGCTGCTTTATCTTGCCTATGAACCTTTCCAGGGCCTTGTGCACGTCCGCTTCAGGCGCGTCCTTGTGCAGATTTATAAGCGCGACATATTCCTTTCTGCTGGAGAGCAGGATGGGCATCAGCTTCGTCGCTTCCTCGAGCGCTATCAGCAGGACGCCGCTGACCCTCGGATCCAGAGTCCCTCCGTGGCTCGCCTTGCTCACGCCCGTTATCTGCTTAATCCATGCGTCCACTTGGTGCGATGTCGGCCCGCTGGGCTTGTCGAGAATTATTATGCCGGTTCTTAGCAGTTCCTTATCTGTCCGGGCCCCGGGGTATTTGCCGCGATCTGGAAGGGAAGTCTCGTCGGACTTTATGAGCCATTTTGCCATAGGCATCTATTGTTTCTTTTCCTTTGTCGCCTTCTTCTCGGCCGGTTTTGCAGCGCGCATCCTTGCCTTCGGCCTTTCCTTCGCCTCCTTGGCCTTCCTCTTCTCCGGCACCTGTATGCCGAGCTTCTCTATAAGGCCGGACGACTTCCATGCGCTTTCAACAGAGGAATCGTCGTCTCCTGCGAGCTCAAGCACGTTCTCGGTCGGCTCGATGTGCATTATGTTGCACCTCCTCCTCTTCACGCACGTCACGCTCTTCGGCCCCGTGACCAGCACGAATCCTTCCTTCGGCTCCTCGAGCACGACGCAGTACCTGCCGGCTTCCCTGCCCGCTATCTTCATGCATACACGGCCCTTGCCTATCATCCTCTCACCTTCCTCTTCATCTCCTCGCGCATGCACCTCGGGCAGTATTCCGGCAGCGGCCTCTCCGGCCTCTTCTGCACCTTCGGCGTGGTCTTCATTTCAACGACAGTCAGGCGCTTGCGGTTGAGCTTGCGGCCGCAGCATCCGCACCTGTGGTAGGCCGGCCTGCCTTTCACAATTTTCCATTTTGCGCCGCCGGGCACCCTTATCCTCTTCTTCTTTACAGATCTCAGCTGCCTTCTCATCAATTAACACCCATCATCTTTCTTGCGACCTGCGACATCGGCACCGACACCACCAGATACCACATCAGCCAGCCGAAGTCGTTTCCGAAAAACGGCAGGCTGAATGGTAGTATGGCCACAGCACCTTTATATAGGGATGCGACCCATGGGAAGAATACCGCCGCTATGAGCAGCGTCGGCAGCATGGGCTTCATGCTCATTTTCATCTGCTCGTTGGTCATCTTCATGACCTCGCTCATCAGCTTGTTGGCCTGCTCCGGGTCCTTGTTCTTGACCTCCTTTATCTTGTCCTGCAGCTTCTTGGTCTCCTCCCTTATCTTCTTCATCCTGTCCTGGTCCACCAGCTTCTTGTAGAACAGGGTTATTATCACTGTCATTATCGCTGCTATCACAATCTCCGAAAGTATCGGCGGCAGCGTCAGCACTGGCGCGAAAAGCGCGTTCAGCCATGCGAAATAGAAATCAAACATTCCTCAGCTCCTCCATTATCCTCCCAACCACTTCCTCTATCGGCGCGTTTATCTTGTCGTTCCTTATGTCGATTATGATTCCCTTCTTCCTGTAGTAGCCTATCAGGGGCTCGGTCAGCTTCCTGTACTCCTCCAGTCTCTTCCTTATCACGTCCTCCTTGTCGTCGTCCCTCTGCACCAGTTCGCCGCCGCACCTGTCGCACACGCCCGGCTTTTTCGGCTTGAGCGTGAGCACGTTGTATATCGCCCCGCACTTCTTGCACATCCTCCTCGAGGTCGTCCTCTTGATTATGACGTCTTCGGGCACGTCCAGGTTGATGACTGCGTCTATCTTCGCCATCCTGTCCAGTTCGCGCGCCTGGCCTATCGTGCGCGGGAAGCCGTCGAATATGAAGCCCTTCTTCGCGTCCGGCTTTGCCAGCCTGTCCCTGACAACCTCCATCACTATGCTGTCAGGCACGAGCCCGCCCTTGTCGATTATCTCCTTCGCCTTCCTGCCTATTTCCGTGCCGTTCTTTATGTTCTCCCTGAAGATGTCGCCTGTCGATATGTGCGGCACGCCAAGCTTAGGCGAGAGCTGCTTGGAATATGTTCCTTTCCCTGATCCGGGCGGCCCCAGCATTATTATCTTCATATCAACCACCAAGGAATTTTCTCACTCCCGGCGTCAGCTCCTCCATGTACTGCTGCGCTATCGATTCGTAGAACTGGTAGACTATCATGACCGAGAGCAGTATTCCCGTTCCTGTTCCGAGCGCGTTGGTGAGGTCTGCGAAGCCTGCCAAGAAGCCGACAAAGGCCCCGCCAAGCACAGCAAGCGAGGGTATGTACCTCTCGAGCACCTGCTCGATTATCCTCGGGTCCCTCCTGAAGCCTGGTATCATCAGGAATGACGACTTGAACTGCTCAGAGACGCTGGCGGCGTCCATGCCCGCTGTGTTGACCCAGAACACCGAGAATATCACGGAGCCTACCATCATCGCCAGCATGTATGTCGCCGCCCTCGCGTAGTCGCTTAGCGCCACGGCAGGTATCTGGGGCACGCTCGTCAGCACGAGCATTCCTGCTGCCCCGCCGACGATTGCGCCTATGAGCGCCATCTTGATGTAGTGCTTCTTCCAGAGCCAGGCCGCAAGTATGGCAAAGCCCAAGCTGAGCACGCCTGCAAGCACCGCCACTATCATCAGCCCTATCGAGTTCGGCGAGGTCAGGTAATAGGCCAGCCCGCCCACGACCTGCCCGCTCTTGTCGTAGTTGCCGAGGAAGGTTATGCCCTTGGCGGAAAGCATCTTGGCTAGCACCTGCACGTTCGCTATCACTGCTGCGGTGAGTATGACGGGTATGTTCGACGAGTAAAGGAACTTTAGCGGCCATCTCCTTGAGGCGAACTTGCCGAACGGCAGCGAGAAGGCCATCGGTATCTCTATCCTGATGCCCTGCACGTACACGACTATCACGAAGACCACGAGGGTGGCTATCAGCGGCAGCAGGTTTATGGCGCCCATCACGGGCTGGCCCGATGAAAGCGACGTTATGAAGGAGGCTATCAGCCCTCCGCCTGTGTCGCCTATCGGCGGCGAGAAGGTCCTGACGAATATGGTCTTGGCCACGCCTGCGGCTATGAACAGCGAGACGCCGGATCCTATCCCCCACTTCTGGCACATGTCGTCCATTATCATGACTATGTATCCGCCAAGCGCGAGCTGGGCCATCACTACCGCTGCGAGCGCTATGCTCCCGCCTGCCGGCGGGACCGCGCCTGCGGCAACGTACGCGACGGCTTCGAAGACGCAGAACGCGATTGTGAGCACTTTCTGGGTGCCCATGAACTTCTTCTTCCCCTCCTCGCTCTTGGTGTCCCAGTTTAATATCTTGCTTCCGACGAGGAGCTGGAGAATGATTGACGCTGTGACTATCGGCCCGATTCCGAGCGTCAGCAGCGAGCCGAACTTCGAGCCGAAGACTATCTCGAGGAACTCGAACTGGGCGACCGCGGCCATGTCCACCCCCCAGACGTTTATCGAGCCCAGGACGAAGAACATGACCAGTATTATTCCCGTCCACTTGAGCTTGTCCCTGAACGTTACCTTCTGCTCCGGCTTAACGACGCTTGGGAACCTTGATGATATAGCTGTAAGGTCCATCTCACTCGCTCTCCGGCAGCACGAGCTTGCCTCCAGCGGCCTCTATCTTCTCCTTCGCCCTTTCCGTGGCGCTTGCCGCCTTGACCGTTATGGCCTGCGTCATCTTCCCGCCCGCCAGCACCTTGTCAAAGCCTAGCGCGGCGATGTCGATTTCCTTCTTTCCGCTCTTCCTGCAGAGCTCGTCTATCTGCTCCACGTTTATCGCCCTTGATGCCGCCGCCCGGGGGTTCACGAAGCCCCTCTTGCCGTATTCGTAGCCGTGCAGCACCGCCCAGCTCTTCTTGTGCTTGAACATGCCGGACATGCCCCTGCCGCCGCGGCTGCCGCCGCCGCGGTTCTTCTTCTTGCCGCCGTGGCCGTGCCACTTGCTCCCCCTGTGCCTCGACATCTTTGTCCTGAACCTTGCCGTCATCATATCATCCTCTTGAGCAGCTCGTTTATCTTCTCCGCCCTGTACCCTATCTCGCCGTCCGGGTACTGCTGTTTTATGCTCTTCCTGAACCCCTTGCTCGGCGGAGTGAGCCTGAACACCGGCTTTATTGAAGGCCTCTTTCCGGCCTTTATATCCGCGAACGCCTTCTCCGCCTCCTCACGGGTGAGCCTCCTTTGGCCTATCCTCCCCCTCCTGGCGATCATCATCTTCAGCACCTCGTCCGATATCTCTCCCCATGTTATGTTGTCCTTGACCTTGCGCAGCATGCCCTTGGCGCTGTCGTCGTCCCGCAGGAGCACGCAGTGCATCCTCCTGTTCAGCCTGAGCATCCTGAGCGTGCTCTCAACGCCTTCTGTCCTGTGCGCCTCCCCCTTGAGCCTTATCACAGCGTACATTCACTCAATCCTCTTCTTTCCAAGGTTGACCCCGACTATCTTCTCGTACCTTCCCTGCACCTTGTAGGTGTTCAGCTCCTTGAGGGCGTTGAACACCGCCTTGACTAGGTTGACCCTGGTCTTGCTCGATCCTCTTGTCTTGCACCACACGTCCTTTATCCCGGCAAGCCTCATTATCTTCTTCATTTCGTTGCACACGCAAAGCCCGACTCCCTTCGGCGCAGGCAGCAGCTCTATCTTCACCGACCCGCTCTTGCCTTTTACAGCGAACGGGATCGAGTGCGCGCCCCCGCAGTTGCACTCCCAGCTGCCGCAGCCCCTCCTTATCGGAACTATGTTTAGCTTTGCCTTCCTGAGCGATTTCTCCATCACTTCCCTGTGCCTGCCGGGCGGCCCCTTCGCGAGGCCGAGGCCTATGTAGCCGTCCGAGTTCCCTGCTACGGAGAGCACCGAAATCCTGTACCTCCTTCCGCTCTTGTGCATCCTTGACGTTCTTCGGAAGCTCGTCCTTCTTATTCCTCCTCCCTTTCCTGTGCTTCCCCCTATCAGTATGACATCGTTGCCCAGGTCCGGAAGAAGTATGTCCACTATCTCCGGCTCCATTATCTTCCTTCCTTCCGCAAATATGACGCCTATGTCGCTAATTGTTCCGGCCGCGACCTCCTTGCCAAGCGAGGTCACGGGCTTCCAGTCGCCCCTCGAGACTTCGAGCTTGGCTGGCTCCGCTGGCCTGGCCTCCGCAGGCACCGCCTCGATAACCGCCTCGCCTGCCACCTCCTTCTTCGCTTCCTCCTCTATATCCTTCTCCTCCTGCGGAACAGCCGCCTCATCGGCATTTATCTCCATCTCCACTTTCTCCTCCTGCGCCTTTTCGCCCAGTACCCTCTTCGTCATCAGCCCACCGCCCCCGTTATCTTCGCCTTTGTTTCGTCGAAGTTCTTCGTTATCTCCTTTGCATCATGCTTTGAGAACGACGGCTTTGCCGCCTTCGCGGACCATGCGGCTATGTGACCGCCCCTTATTCTCTCGTCCTTCGGGAGTATCTCGGCGTCATGCGGCACCTTTATGCCAGCATCCAGCACGCCTTTCAGTGCCGCGTAGAGCCGCGAGCCCTTTGTGCTGATTTGCACGCCTATGTCGAGCACGGCTTCCTTGACCTTTCCCTTGGCCTTCGTTCCGGCCAGAAGACCTGTAAGGTAAGCTGCGGGAAGGTTGCCTGTTCCGCACGCCCATCCGTGCTTCTTAAGCTCCTGCGAGGTCGCGGAGGCTATTGTCCTGTCCCCGGAGGGAGAATATTCTATCAGCTGCACTCTCATGTGCGAAGAGGACTTTCTTATCACTACTCTGGGCTTTCCTGATTTGATCAGAGCCAGCCTTCTCCTGTAATCGGTTCTCTTCTCCGCCCTTCTCCTGTGGGGCGCCTTGTAGCTCTTCGTCACCTTTGCCATGTCACTTCTTCTCCGCTATGAGGTTGTTCTCCTTCAGGTAGGCGTTCAAGTGCGCCTTGTTCCTGAAGCTCCCTCCCTTTATCAGCATGTAGACCTTCCTGTATGCGCCGCTAGCCAGCCTGCCTTCGGACCTATATTGCGCGAGCAGCTTCCTTTGTGGCCTCACTTCCCTCAGCCATCTAGCCTTCTTCTGCTCCCTGCCGCCCTTCTTGCCTTTCCTGCTTCCAATCCTCTGCTTCCTTCCCTCGAAATGGTCCCGCTCCATTTCCCTGAGTTTCTTTATCAGCCCGTCGGCAACGAGCCCCCTTATGTCGGATCTTGTTATGGCTTTCCCTATCTTTGCGCTTGCCGCGGGGTCCATCCATACTCTGTGGATCCCGCACTTCAGCACTTTCGCCGCCAGCTTCCTCTGCGGGTTTGAAATTCTTCTTTGCTTCATGCTATCACGACATGTTCTGGGCTCTTCTTGCCCCCTTCGCTCACTATCCCGAATTCCGAAAACACCGTGCTGCACGACGGGCAGAGCAGGAAATTGTCGCACTTCTTGCCCTTTGTGCCGCATCTCGGGCAGTTGTTAATCGAAACCATCAGCATGTCATCATACCTCTTTCTTCTCGGCCTTGTGCTCTTCTTGTTTTGTCTCGGTTTGCTTGCTCTCCTTCTTTTCCTTTTTCTTTGACTCGACCTTCTTTCTCTCGGCCTTCGCAGCATTGAGCACCCTTATTCCCATTTCCTGCGCCTTCTTGATTATAATCTCCCTTTTCTTCCTGCCGACGCCCGAGGCTATCTTGGCCGCCTGCCTCTCCTTCTCTACGCCTTCGAGGTCCGCGACGTTGCTCACGACAATCTCCCGCAGTCCGCAGGGATGCATCCCCTTAATCTCCGCCGGGCTTCCATATCCGGCGCTCGGAATGAAACCTTTGTTCTTTATGTGCCTGCGCAGCTTGGACTGGTTGCCCTTCGGCGATCTCCACTTTTTTCCCAGTCCGGGCTTCCTGTACCATTCCTGCCTCAGGAATTTCGGTTTCTTTCTGTTATTCATCATGACGGCCTCTCCGTGAGGAAGCATCCGTCTTGGAACACCCTCCTGTCCCTAGCGGATATCCTCGTCGCTTGCTCTATGTTTGCGGCGGTCTGCCCGGCCTTCTCAAGATCCGGGCTCGTGATTATTATCTCTTCGCCTTTTATCTCGACCTTGACACCGTCCAGTATCTTCGCCTTCCTTGCGAATTTTTCGCCGAGGAAGTTCGTTATGTGCACCTCGTTGCCGACGACCTTCACGGTCATCGGGAAGTGCACGAAGGCTATCTTGAGCTTGTATTCCCATGCTTTTGTAACGCCCTTCATCATGTTTGCTATGTGCGCTGCGATGCAGCCGACTTCTGACTTCACCCTCCTTCTCGGGTCGTCCGTTGATACTATGATCTTGCCGTCCCCGCTCTCTATCTTCACCGACTTGGAGAATATCGGACTCTTGAAGTTCCTCTTCATCTCGCCGAGCTTCCCTTTCACCTTTACTTCGAAACCGCGTAAATCGACTTCGACCCCCTCCGGTATCTTGACTTCTTTCTGCATGCGGTCACCTAGTACACAAAGGCTATGAGCCTTCCTCCGAGCCCCTTCTTCTTGGCCTCTTCATGATTCATCACTCCCTGCGGCGTCGATACTATCAGGAACCCGAATCCTGCCGCCGGAAGGAACCTCATCTCGTACCTGTTGTACTCGTCCTTCTTCACGGCGAACCTCGGCCTCACCGCCCCGCAGCCGTTTATGTTCCCTATCAGCGACACCTTGAACTTGCCGCCCCTCCTGTCGTCTATGAACTCGAAGTTGCCTATGAAGTCGTTCGCCTGAAGTATGAGCAGCACGTCCTTCGCCATCTTTGACGCCGGGACCGTCGCTTCCTTCTTTCCCAGCCTGTCGTTGTTCTTGAGTGCCGACAGCACATCCGCAAGCACGTCGTGTATCACATGATCACCTATGAATATTTCTTGAAGCCGAGCTTCCTCGCTACCTCCCTCATGCACTGCCTGCAGTACATCAGGCCATACTTCCTTATCACTCCGCCCGTGCGCCCGCAGCGTCTGCACACGTACCTTCCCTTGCCGCATTTCTTTTCAGCCATGTCATTCCACCTTTACGTTGAGGTTCTTCTCCGCCCATTCCCTTGCTTCCTCGGGCCTTATCCTGTGCTCCGCCCCGACCGGCGCGCCGTTCCTTTTCCTGAGCACCCTGTATCCTCTCCTTTCGAGCCTGACGCACACGTCCATCCCGTATATTCCTATTTCCGGCTCGTACCTTATGCCTGGTATGGAGATGTGCTCCTTGATTCCGAATGAAAAGTCGCCCTGACTGTCGAACACCGATGCCGGAAGCTTGAAGTCAATCGCGTCCAGCACCCTCTTCAGGAATTCCATCGCATCCTTGCCCCTCAGGGTTATCTTGCAGCCTATCGGCCTGCCTTTGGCTACCCCGAACGTGGTCCTCTTGGTCGTCGAGGTCTCGACTATCTTCTTGCCCGTGAGCTTCTCGAGCACTTTCTTCGCCTTGTCGAGCTTCTCCCCTCCCGTGCCGCAGCCTATGTTGACCACGACTTTCTCCACCCTGATTTCGCGCATTTTGTTCGTCATGTCATCACGCCGTCCTTATCAGCGGCTCCTCTTTCCCGACCGCCACCACCAGTTTCAGGGGAGTTTCAGTCTTTTCACCCCCTATCTCCAGCCACGCCCTCTTCAGCAGCCCCTTCTCGACCTTCTCCAGCTTGGCTATCCTTCCGCTGTGCTTTCCGGATATCACCATCACGGTTGCTCCTGGCTCGAACTTGACAGAGCCGATTATCTCCTGGCTCGGCACCTTTATCAGCAGCGAGTCGTTCACCGAGTAGTTTCCGCTCTTGACAATGATGTTTCTTCCATCGTGCAGGTTGAGCTGGGTCCTTCCGCCGCGGAGCGTCTTCTTGCCGGCTATTTTGCATATCTTCCTGTCAGCTTCCTTGCCCTCTATCTCGACCAGCCTCATCTTCACGCCGGGAAGCATCCTGTAGTTCTTGCCTGCCACGCTCAGTGTGTCGAACAGCCCAACGCCCTGCCTCACGTTCCTTACCTTCTTTCCGTCAAGCAGCACATTGCCCCCGTTTATTATCTGCCTGGCCTCCCTGGCGCTGTCCCCGAGCTTCAGAACGTCCCTTATTATGACAAGCAGCGGCATGCTTTCGTCCCTCTTGTGGCTGCCGCGGGGCTTCATTATGAACTTCTTTTCTTTCTTCTCCATCGCCCATGCGGTGGCCACCCTCTTCAATCTTGTCATCTCACTTCACCCTTGTCAGTATCCTCTGCCTCTTCTTGTCGGCCATGTCGGCCTTGATTATCATCAGGTTCGAGGCGTGCAGCGGTATCTGCACTTCCTCGCCGGAGACCTTCTTCCTCTTCACGCTGTCGACGTATACCTTCCCTGCCCTGAGATCAACAGCCGTGACCTTCCCCGTCATCATCTTGTTGTCCCCCCTCATCACCTTTACCTCGTCGCCCTTCCTTATGCAGAGGCTCCTCCTCTTCATGTCTTTCGAAAGCCCGTCGCTCAGCCTTGCGAACAGCCTTTTCCTCAGCACGTGCATCTTCGCTTGGTGCACGGCCTTCCTCTGCTTCGAGGGTTTCTTTGTTACCATCATACCACCATCGTCGATATCTTGGCTATGCCCGAAAAGCGCTCTACCGCCTCCTTGGCAACAGGACCTTTGACTCTTGTACCTTTGACATCGCCCTTCTCGTTCACCAGCACGCATGCGTTGTCCTCGAAGGACACGCGCATGCCGTTCATCCTCCTGTATTCCTTCCTCTGCCTGACTATCACGGCGTCCACGACCTCGTGCCTTATCTTGGGGTCGCCTTTCTTCACGGCGACCGATACCAGGTCCGCCACCCCTGCCATCGGCTTCCTTCTCTTGACTCCCTTGTATTTCTTGACCGCTATAATTTCCACTATGTCAGCGCCTGTGTTGTCTATGCACCTTAGTCTGCTTCCCACCTGCAGGCATCTTGTCACCGAGGCCGATACGGCTTTCATCTGATTACCTCCACGACGGCGAACGACTTGGTCTTGCTGAGCGGCCTGCATTCCACTGCCTTAACGATGCTGCCGGCCTTTGCTCCGACGCACTCAGGGTTGTAGGCCGCAACCCTCCCCTTCCTCCTTTCGTACCTCTCGTATTTGGGCACGTACTGCACAAAGCTCCACTCGATTATCGCGGTCTTCGCGGCCTTCGCGCTGATAACGGTGCCGCTTATGACTTTGCCCCTGAGCGAGAGCGAGCCGTGCCACGGGCATTTCGGGTCGCTGCAGTGCTTCTGGGGCGCATTCGCCTCTATTCCTATGTTTCTCTGCTTCCTCTCGCTGAGCTTCTTCTTTGATAGCGTCATCATCACCACTTCCTTATCCTTATCTTTATCCTGTCCTCGGGCCTCTTCTCTATTATCCTGCCATCGACCCTGACCTTTGTTCTGTCGGGCAGCGTGAAAATGAACTCCGCCGAGCGCTTCGCCACCTTCTTCACGCCCTTCTGCGTCTTCACTGCGAGCATTCTCTTGGTCTCATCCACGACTTTCCCGCTCGTTCCGGCAAGCGACGCGTTCGTGCTGCGGCCGACCTTGACGCCGAGCCCTATCAACTCGTGCCTCACGAGGTTTTTAGGCGTTATCATCATTCCACCTCTATCTTCTCCGCGGGGAAGCCGTACCTGATCAGCAGACCCTTCACCTTTTCCTTGTGGTTTCCCTGGAGCTCTATCTTGCCTTCCTTGAAGGTCCCTCCGCAAGCCAGCTGCGATTTCAGCTTCTTCGCGATATCCTTTGAGTCCTTTTCCACTCCCTCCACGATTGTCACCCATTTTCCGTACGATCTCTTCACGCTGTAAACCTTTATCTTGGCTTCCTCCTTCGCCATCTTGCCGCAGACGCACAGCTCTTTCGGCAGCCCGCAGACCTTGCATACTGTCAGCGCTTTCCACCTCTTTTCTTGAGCTCGGTGATTATCTTCGCTATCGTCCTCCTTGTCTCCTTCACCTTGCCCGTGTTGCTCGGCGAACCGCCGACCGCAGACTGCGCCCTCTCCTTGGCCAGCCCGATCCTGAGCTCGGACATCCTCTTCATGAGGTCCTCCTCGCTGAGCTCGTGCAGCTGTCTATTCCTTATTATCGCCACTTTCCTCCGCCTCCTCTATTTCAACGTAATCCTCTTCCTTTGCGCCGTCCGCATTATCCGCCCCTTCCACGGATCCTTCTGGCTTGCCATCTTTCCCGGGCTCCGTTTCCTTGGCCGTGTCCGCTGCCATATCCCTCCTTACCTTCACCGTCTTCATGACCTCGGGCGCGGCTGCCAGCTCCTTTTCCACCTTTCTCATGGCCTCTATGTCCTTCGGTATCTCGCTGAGTATCCTGACCTGTATGCCTATGTGCCCGAGCTTCACCTGCGCCGTCGCATAGGCCTTCCTCATCTTCTCCGCGGGCTCGCCCGTGAACTTCAGGTAGCCGGCCGAGAACTTCTCGGTTCTTCCTATCTCGCCGCCGAGCTTGCCGCTTATCCTTATCGCGACGCCAAGCGCGCCTGCCTGCATTATCCTGGTGAGCGCGAGGTTGACGACCCTCTTGTAGTTCAGGCCGCGCTCTATCGCTGCCGCTATCTGCTTGGAAATTATGCTTGCGTCCAGGTCCGGGTTCTCGACCTCCTGCACGTCCAGTTGCGGGTTCTCTATGCCGAACTTTTCCTTGAGCGCCTGCGTCATCGCCTCTATGGTCTTTCCTCCGCGGCCTATCACCATTCCTGGCTTCTGTGCGAAGACCGTTATCCTCATGGACAGCGGCGTCCGCTGTATGTCGCTATGGCTATAGCCAGCGCGCGCGAACTCTTTCGAAAGGAACTCGTCCACCTGCAGCAGCCTGAGGTTCTCTTTTATGAATTTCTTCTCTATCATTTCTTCTCCGCCCCTGCCGCTTTCTTTGCCGCCGGCCTCAGTATCGCGTGGATGTGCGTGGACTTCATGTGATAGCCGTACATTCTCTTGGTCCTGCTCCTCATCATGTTCGTGCCCTGGTGAGCCGATATCAGCAGCGTCATTTTGGCCGGCTCTATGCTCCTGGCCTTTGCGTTGAACTCCAGCGATTCGAGCAGCCTGCCTATCTCCTCCGCGGTGGCGGTGTGATACCTGCCCCTTATGCTCTCCTTGCCCTCGGCTATCGCGGCAACGAGCTTTTTGGCCGCGCCGAACTCCATCCTGTTCAGCTTTCTGCAGACTATCGTCGCCGCCTTGGTCGACACGCTTGCCGTGGTCCTTGCGCAGACCATGTCCTTTGTTATCGGCATCGTGTAATCCATAGTTATCACTTCAGCGGCAGGAACTTGCTCGATCTTGTCGCGCCCACGCCAGGTGCGCTGTGCTGCACCTTCTTCCTTGTCAGCGCGAACTCGCCCAATCTGCGTCCGAGCATCTCCATCCTTATCTCTACTTCATCCCATTCCTTTCCGTTGTATATCGCCACTTTCTTACCGACCATCTCGGGTATGATTGTCATGTCCCTGCAGTGCGTCCTTATGACGCCCTTCTTCGATGTTCTTATTGCCTCAAGGAACCTCTTCTGCGCGGCCGTGAAGCCCCTCTTCAGGCTTCTTCTTTCTCTCGATCTCACGAGCTTTGCGAAGTCCTCGAGGCTCATCTTCTGCAGTTCCTCGAGCGTCCTCCCCTTGTACGTGAACACTTTCGCCATGACATCACTTCTTCTTCCTTCCGGTTCTCCTTGATGATATCGAGCCGACCTTGGCTCCCGGGGGCAGGCCTCTGGACTTGCTCTTCGGCTGTCCGGGCTTTGTGCGCCCTCCGAACGGGTGGTCGACTGGGTTGCACTTGACAGGCGATGACCTCGGATAGAGCTTGTTCTTGGCCCTGTACTTGTAGAAGTTCTGCCCTGCTTTCACGAACGGCTTCTCGCCCCTCCCTCCGCCAGCCGGTATGCCGACAATCGCTCTGCACGCGGGCTTGAACTCCTTGAATCCCTTCGAGGGCATCTGGATTATTACTTTTCCGGGCTCGTTCGATACTATCATGGCGTGCGTGCCGGCGGCACAGCAGAGTTGCGGTCCCTTGCCCGGTATGTTTTCCATCGCGAACACGTAAGATCCTTTGGGTATCGAGCCGAGCGGCATGACATTGCCGGCCTCCGCCACTTTTCCGACCTCGAGCACCTTCCCGACCCTCAGCCCTTCGGCTGCCACTGTCAGGATTTCTTTTCCGCTCTCGAGCCTCAGCTTTGCGAGCGGCGTGTTCCTGCAGGCATCATGGACTATGTCGACCACCGTGGCCCTGCCTTCTGTCGGAAACTCTATCGGTCCCTCGAACCTATGGCCAGGGCTCCTGTAGACCGGCCCGCCCTTCCCTCTCGCCCTTATGATTATCCTTTTTCCCATCAACAATCCCCTTTCTTCAGGCCTGCCATGCGCCTTATCATGCCTTCGCTGTATCCGAAGCTCCTCGCCTTGTATATCGTTTTCTCCGCCTCATCACACACCTGCTTGGCCGCTTCCATCTCCCTCAGGT
Source organism: Candidatus Aenigmatarchaeota archaeon (assembly GCA_038999215.1). Lineage (GTDB taxonomy): Archaea > Aenigmatarchaeota > Aenigmatarchaeia > Aenigmatarchaeales > JACQIB01 > JAWABM01. The sequence continues at coordinate 23,553 of JAWABM010000003.1, forward strand.
TGTTGTCAATCATAACATGCCGAACCTCGTTGCGATATCAGCGGCATTGAAGCCCTTGGCCAGCTTGACAATCGCTCTCTTCCTTCCGTCCGTGTCTATCGCCGTGTTGACGTCCTCGACCTTGACCTCTAAGACTTTCTCGGCAGCCCATTTTATCTGCTTCTTCGTCGCTTTCCTCGAAACAACGAACATGAGCTTGTTCTCCTTTTCGACCATGCCTATCGCCTTCTCTGTGAGCATCGGATGCGTCAGTATGCTCCACGGGTCCACTGTTGCCGTTTTCTTTTCAGCCATACTTCTCGCCCAGGTAATTTATAGCCGACTCTGTCCAGATTGTCAGGCGCCCGCCTTCGCATCCGGGCGCCAGCAGCCCGATGTTCAAGTTCCTGACGTTGCATACGTCCGCGCCGTTAAGGTTTGACGCAGCCCTGCCTATTCCCTTGTCGCTGCTGACAACGAAGAGGAAGGACGTCTTGGTTCTGTATTTCCTTCCCCTCATCTTGCCGCGGCCCGGCCGCACTTTCTTCTCTTTCGCCCTTTCCAGTTCTGCATGCATTTTCATCGCGGCCAACACGGCCTCGAGCTCGCCCGTTTTCTTCAGCGATTCTATTTCATCCTTGAAAATGATTGGAAGCTCTATGCCCTCGGGCACGGCGTGCCTCCTCCTCACCATGTCCGAAGCCGTGGCCGCTATAGCGCACTTCAGCGCAGCAACGGCCTCTTTCTTATTTATCTTCTGCTCCCATATCTTCTCCGCCTTGGGCGGGTGACAGCGCCTTCCGCTCCTTGCGCCCGGAGAAAAGCGGGCCCTCATTTCCTGGCCGGGCGAGGCATTGTGATTCCTCTGCATCCTGGCCATCTCCCTGTTCATCATAGTGTACCTGCTGTGTCTCATGCCGTGGTAGTGGGCCGATGTCCTCTTTCCAGCCCACCAGTCCGTTCCGTACGCCTGCCTTGCAGCAGACTGTAGTGCGAGCGCGGCCCTGCGCACAAGGTCCCGCCTGTAAGCCGTTGAGAACACCTTGGGCAGCTTCGCCTCTCCGACCGCGCTTCCATGAACATCATAGATTTTTGCCATTTCATACACCCTGCTTGCTTTCCAGCGAAACATATCTCAGATCAACCGGGAACCTGGTTTTCCTCGGCCTTATCGGGTGCCTGAGCATTATGAGCTGCTTCGTTGGACCGGGCACACTTCCCTCGAGCAAGAGCGCGTCGCCTCCGAGATTCCCGTACCTCAGGAAGCCCCCCTTCATCTTCACGTCCCCGCCCTTTCCTATTTTCAGTATCCTCTTGTTCAGTTCGCACCGCGAGAAGAATCCCAGCTGGCCGGCCGCAGGCACAGTATGCCTGGTCTTCGCGGGCTCGTCCTGGCCGAGCGGCGCAATCTTCCTGTGCATGTGCTCGTGCTTCCTTCCCTGTATCCTTGCTCCGAACCTCTTTATCACTCCCTCGAAGCCTTTCCCCTTCGTGACGCCGAGTACGTCGGCGTGGTCGCTCTCCTTGAACACGTCCGAAGCCTTGAGCTCCTTGCCCAGGTGCTCCTTTGCTGCTTTGAGCTGCGCCTCCACGCTCCCGCCGAGGCCCACCTCGAGCACGGCCGGCTTCTTCTTGAACGACGGGTTGGTGTGGCAGAGCAGCTTTATCTCGGATATTTTTGCTTTCTGCTCCTCTATTTTCTTGAGATTATCGTTGCGCTTCTTCGGCATGATTATCTTCCTGCCGAGCCTCTTGTCGAGCTTTTCCGCAAGGACATCGGAAAGGACTTTTTTGCCAGAGGTTGTGGAAGAATAAGCGCGGAAGCCGAACACGGATATCGGCGGGCAGTCGATTACGGTCACGGCCTTTGCTATCGCCTGCCCTTTGAGCTTTGAGACGGGGTTGGTCTCTGTCACGAGGGCATGCGTCATGCCCGCCTTGTACCCCGCGAAGCCCAGAGGCTTCGCCTCGCTGGCCTTGGGCCAGCTCTTCACACGGGGATACTCGCGTCTGGCCCTTTTTCGCGGGAAGAAGCCCATGCTTCCCCTTCTCGGTCTCCTTACCATCGGCATCGTATCACTTTCTTATAGGCTGTTTTTAGCCTTTTTAAGCCTTTTGCCTGAGAACACGCGCACAGAGGCCGTTCAAAACCCCTGCTCTGGTACGAAACTTTCCATTCCCTATTGCCTTTTCAAGCTATTTAAAGGTTCTTATCACATGAAGTCGTCCAGACAGCAGCCCTTCCTGTCGAATTCGTCCAGTTTGGTGCCTCTCGTTGTCCCTATTTGTATCCCCCTGTTCTCAGAAGGCCCTCCTTTGAGGCCTGTCACTGCTTCGACGTCAAGATTGAGTATCCTTTCGAGCGCCGGACCTGCCATATTATAGAAATAGAATTCCCTGTCCACTTTGCTGAAGTCCATTTTCGGGTCAGCCATCAGCCTGAACCTCGTGTTTCCGCTGACGAACTCCCTCCTCTCCGAAGGGCTCGTTTCGGCCCTGTTTTCAAGCTGCAGGCAGCCTGCGACATATATGCCGAGTTCCCTGAATTTCGGCTTCTTCATGACGCCCTCCGCCACGAGCCTGTCCAAAGCGAAGCCTGCGGCCTTCCTTATGTTGGTGTCCGCCCTGTCCATGTCGCCGTAGGTCTCGCTTTCCCTCGTAAGGACCGTGCAGACTATGAAATCCTCGCCTTTCATCTGCTCCACGCTCCTGCGGGCATCAAGCACGTAAGCTTTACTTGCCTCGGTCTTCGGTTCGGCCTCACTGAACCTCAGCATCAGCGCCCCGTCTATTATGTCGTTTATCTTCCAGGGCCACAGTTTCGTCGTTGTCTTTATGCCGGCTGTGAACACGCTCCCGTTCCAAAGGTAGGCATAGCTCTTGCTGTCCAGGCCAAGAACCTTCATCTTGCTGTAAATCGTTTCGCCCACGTATTCCGGCCACTCCTCCCTTAACCCGTCCATGTCCTCGGCAAACACCTTGGTTAGCTCGAATATGTTCGCATCCGCCTTATCGACGAATTTCGCCCACTCCTTTTTCAGCAGCTCGTGCTCGGCCTTTGCCACGTACTTGACGAACCAGTTGGTCGAGGGCGATGGTGTTCTCAGCAGCCTCGCTGTCGCGTTCCTCGCTTCAGTCGGGCACTCCTCGAGATAGCGCTTGAATATTCCGTCCTCCTCGAAGCAGAACCAGACTTTGTCCCTGTAAATGCCCTTCGTGTCTTTGTCCTTTATCTCTATATCTATCGTGGACCGTTCTGCGCAACTGCTGTGATGGCACTTGAACGTGCCGGGCGATATGTTGTATTTCCTTACGGTTGCCGGCTCGATGTATAGCTGCGCAACATCGACCTCGTACTGCCCTAGCTTCTTGACGTATCTGAAATTCTTCGTGTCCTGTGATGGGCTCAGGCTGTCCTTTGAAAAGCATTCTTGATCCTTGAACGAGTTCGGCACCCCCGGTATGACGTTGTTTTTCAGGCACCATCTATTGAAAAGTTTCGCGGCCAGAACCGTGTCAGGGCTGTTCTCGATGAACCTCGGCGGAAGGTATATCTCTGCCATTCAACCACCGAAGAAGTCTCCGCTTGTCTTCGAAGGGACGGTTATTTTCTTGGCTATCTTGTTCGTGGAAATGACGTCGTTTCTGTTGTGGATTATGGCGCCGGGATACTCGTCCGCGTCCTCGAACACCTTCCATATCTGGAGACCGCGCAGCTCAGTCTCCCTTTCTGGCTCCAGCCCCAGCAGGGCTTCTATGTTCCCGAGCCTTTTGGGCATCATCTGCAGCTCGAGTATTCTCTTCTTGTTCACTTCCCTGTAGATGTCGTGGTTCCATGTGAACGGCATCACCAGCTCGACCCCGAACTCCGTCGGCCTGAAGGAGATGTCATATCCCCCCTTCTCCTTCCACCTTATCTCCATGCTCTTGAGCCGGACGAATTCCGCCTTGCCTAATGAAGATGCCGCCAGCTCTTCCTTCTGGCTTTCCCACGAGATTTTCCAGTCCTCGTTGATGGTCGCCGTCTCCCTGTACATTTCCCTCTGGTCGTAGCTCTTGTTGTTGTAGCCCGCGAAGACGTCGCACCACTCGGTGAAGTCCTTTTGCAGGTCCTTGCCTATCCTCCTGTACATGTCCCTGATGTCCTCGCAGCAGATGACCGTTTTCTTCAGGTCGAACCTTTCCACGTCGCCGGCGTATTTCTCGTTTTCATCTATGTGCCTTTTTTTGAACTCTTTCGCGTCGGTCTTTTCATCGGCATAGATGTAGCATCTGAGCACGCTCTTGCCGTGCGTGCCGCTTCCAGGAGTCGGAACCCATCCTGCCATTGAGAATGTCGCGGTGCGCCAGTCCTTCACATCGCTCTCTATGTCGAAGGCCATTATGCCTATGTTCCTGTTCTTTTTTCCCGTGTATTCCTTGCTTATTATGTCCATGATTGGGCTGCCGTCTGGTGTGGAGCCAATCTGCTCGCCAGAAGAGACATCGTATTCGCCCTGCCATATCATTTCTTCGTCCTCATAAAAGGCCTCCTCTAGCGAGCGCTTGTCAACGCCGTCGGGTATCACGCTCACGAAGCTCTTCTTGCTGACCTTTCGTTCCCTTATCTCATTGAGCAGGGCGTTTCTGTCCGAATGGTTCTCGAGAACGACGGATATTCCTATGTTGCTTGTCCTGAAGTACTGCATCACGCCGTTCTTCCAGTAAGGTCTCTCCGTGTCCTTTCCGTAGGCCGCATCCATTATTTTCGGCGGCTCCTTGAAGATTATGCTGTCGCCGTTCTTCCTTGCCAGGCCGCTGACCAGCAGCCTTTGATAATAGTCCGCCTCGTTCTGATTGGCGATGACTATCTCTGCCGGATGCCATCCGCTGTAGCTCCCGAAGTGCAGCCGACCTGTGGCGCTGTCCCTGAAGCAGAGCGTGACCCTGTCTTTGCTCTCTTCCGCCACGCCCAAAAAGTAGCCCTTGAACGCCGCGGCTTCCATAAGACTGCTTGAAACTAAAAGGATTTATCCTTTTTTTGTCTGAATTAGGGGGTGAACTATTTCAAACTCAGGCCGCACATGGCAGGCTGGGCCACCAGCAGCGTCATGGCAATCATGCCTTCCGAAATGCTTATGCCCGAAGACACCTCTTTCCTCGGCTACAGGAGCGGCAGGAGGATACGGGAAATTGAGGGATATGTAAAGGCATTCGAGGAGAAGGTGGCCAAAAAGTGCAGGGATCTCAGGGCGCCGATAAGGGAGGACGTGAAGAAATATCATGCTGCGCTCAATGACCTGGAGAAGGCCGAAGTGGTCCTGCTGACGACCACGGACACCGTCAGCTCGCGCCCGCCTTACAACCTTACCAGGCTGGCCGCGGAGCATCCTGCCAATCTTTCCACCAAGATATATTCCGACCTTCTCTTCGAGTTCGAGCAGAACACCGGGAAGGCCGCCTATCTTGCCGTGATTGATCCGCCTTATCTGCCGGCAGTCGTCGGCGCGAACGGCGAGATTGCTTTCGGGCCTGACAAATTTTACATCCCGCACCAGTTCACCAAATGGCACGACTTGGACGGGCAGAAAGAGCGGCTGGAATACGGCCAAGAGAGGGCCGAAGTTTACGAGAAGGAGATAAGGGGGCTTTACCCTGAATTCGAACCCTCCTTCAGGGCCAGGCAATGGGACAAGGATATGGAAAGCAACTTGCTCAAGGCACTGGAAGCCGTAGCAGCTGAGATGATTTCGCAGTTCATCGTGGACAAATGCGAAGGCAACCTTTATGTGCTCATGCCGGGTAGCGGCGCACAGAAAGGCATAAAGGAAAAGGTGATCGCGTCGGTGCTGGAGAGGAAGCCGCGAATAATGATGAAGCCGCACATAGCAGATGTCTTCGAATCGCTGAACCGCGACGCTTATGAGAAGGATCTCACATGCTCCAAGTCCGTATACAACCGCGTCGCCGCGCTGCTCAGCAACACGTATGTTTACAAGCACGAACGCTATGATTTCCCGTATTCTAAGATGGACAAGGTCAACATCAACAGGAATGCAAGGCCCTGCCCTGACGGCTTCATCTATTCCGAGTGGGCGCCGGGCCCGGGCGAGTGTTGCATGCACAAGGACAGGCCCAAGCTCTGCCTGCAGCACCAGTTCAGGAAGATCCTCGAAGGTTATGAGAACAGGGAAATGATCAAGGCCTACATGACAGGCAATGATGTCGTTGTCGGCGGCGTGACCTTGAGAGGCAGGCGCATACATGTACCTAGCATCCACACAGTGCTCAAGGAGCTGAATCGCGACCTCCGCGAGGACCTGAAACCGCTGAGGCTCCCTGACATGAGGGTCGGGAGGGAGCAGGCAGATTGCAGCTGTTCCGAGATAGCCGGAGCGATGGACGCTGCCGAGTTTCACCTGAAGAAGATGGGCGCTCTCAAGACGCAGCCCTGGCTGGCGTTTCTGGCGGATGTGGGCAACGTCTGCCATGAAACCATGTTCGCCAGCGCCCCGCCCGCTTGGAGGCAGGCCATGGAAAAGCCAGGTATTATGGAGTACCAGACAGAGGAGGGCTCGATGACAATACATTTCAAGCCGGATCTTGCGGCATTTTACTCCGAGAAAGATGACGTTCTCGTCGTGATAGATGCCAAATCCGGCGTCGCCCCTTTCACGACTTGGCTGCCCAAGAAGAGCCATAGCACGCAGCTCGGAGGCTACACATGGTACTTGCACAAGGTATTTGAAGGTGAAAGAGGGTTCGGCGACTCTTACGGTGTGATACAGTATCTGCAGGATTATCAGACGGAGGAGCCGAGAGCGATAAGGATAAGCACAGGCAGGGATAGTAGCGCAATGAAGGTGTTCCACCACAAGACCAGAGAATTTGCCAGGTTGCACAGGCTCTGGACCGATGAGCCCGGGCAGTTTCTTGAGGACTACTACGCCAAGCCGTATTACTACAAGAAGCATCTGAAATCCGGGCCCAGAGGCGCAGCCTGCATCGAAGCGGTCGAAAGCATGAAGAAGCAGCCGACGCTCGGCTCGTTCAGCTAGGTCGTTGTTTCTTTTGATAAATGCCTTCTTTTCCGAAAGAAAAGATGGCGCCGAGAGGGAGATTCGAACTCCCGAACCCCGAAGGGCACCAGCTTTCCAGGCTGGCGCAATACCGCTATGCGATCTCGGCTTGAATTAGAATTATGCTGTGAAATTTAAAAATTAATCCCTGAGCTCGATGGAAATCTGCACGCCTTCTGGCACGGTGACCCTCATTATCTGCCTGAGCGTGCGCTCGTCAGCTGTGACGTCTATTATGCGCTTGTGCACGCGCATCTCCCACCTGTCGAAAGTCGCGTTCCCGTGCCCCGTCCCGTCCCCGCATGGCGTCTTCATCGTCACGACTTTCAGCTTCTTCGTCGGAAGCGGGATCGGCCCTTTCATGGCCACCCCGAACTTCTCGGTTATCGTTTTTACCTCTGAGCAGATCTGGTTTAGCCTCTCCGGGTCGGTGCTGCTGAGCTTTATTCTCGCCCTTTGCGCCATGTCATCACTAAGAAAGTAGTATCTAACAAAGTATTTAAATAGGTTTCTGGATCTCTGGCACCGTTCCGTTACTTGCTGCCTCCCGTTTCATGGTTATCATGCGGCACATAGCTAAGACTACGTGCCCATTATTAAAAAAGAAAAAGGAAAGGCCTGGAAAAAATTTAGGCCTTCGCTACTTCGAGGCAGACGCCTGCAGCTACTGTCATGCCCATGTCCCTCACGGCGAAGCGTGCGAGCTCTGGGAAGTTCTTGCTGCTCTCGATGACCATCGGCTTGGTCGGAACGACCTTCACTATAGCCGCGTCACCGGTCTTTATGAAGTCCGGCTTCTCCTGTATGGTTTCTCCTGTCTTCGGGTTGATCTTCTTCGCAATATCCGTTATCTTGCAGGCGACCTGGCATGTGCCGACATGGAAGACCGGCGTGTAGCCCTTGGTTATCACGTTGGGGTGCTGGAGCACGATTATCTGGGCCGTGAACTCCTTCGCCACTGTCGGCGGGTTGTTCGCGTGCCCGAGAACGTCCCCCCTCTTTATGTCCTTCTTGTCCACTCCCCTGACGTTGAAACCGACATTGTCTCCAGGCTTCGCTTCTGGCACCACCTCATGGTGCATCTCTATGGTCTTCACCTCGCCTGTAGCGCCTGAAGGCATGAAGACAACCTTGTCTCCGGTCTTCAGTACCCCTGTCTCTACTTTGCCTACTGGCACTGTCCCTATTCCTGTTATCGAGTACACGTCCTGTATGGGCAGCCTCAAAGGCTTGTCCACAGGCTGCGGAGGCAGCGTCAGGTCGTCCAACGCCTCGAACAACGTCTTTCCCTTGTACCATGCCATGTTCGTGCTCTTCTTGGCGACGTTGTCGCCTACATAACCCGATGTTGGTATGAACGGTATCTTGCTAATGTCATACCCCACTCCCTTGAGGAGTTTTTCGACCTCGGCCTTTGTCGCAAGATACTTCTTCTCATCATATCCGACGGCGTCCATCTTGTTGATGGCCACAATCAGCTGAGCGACCCCCAGGACTTTGATGAGAAAGACGTGTTCTTTGGTCTGATCCTGTACCCCTTCCTTTGCCGAACACACTAATATTGCGGCATCCGCTTGCGAAGCTCCGGTTATCATGTTCTTGACAAAATCCCTGTGTCCCGGTGCGTCGATGACGGTGAAATAGTACTTGGGTGTGTCAAACCTCTGGTGCATGATGTCGATGGTGACTCCTCTTTCCCTCTCTTCCTTGAGTTTGTCCATGACGAACGCGAACTCGAAGGTTTCCTTCTTTAGTTCCTTCGCCAGTTCCTTCAGTTTTCTCATGTCTTCTTCTCTTATGCTCCCCGTATCGTAGATCAGCCTGCCCACTAGCGTTGACTTTCCGTGGTCGACGTGACCTATCGTTACGATGTTCATGTGTGGCTTTGCAGCCATTTCTTACCACCCTCCTGTTTTCTTAGCTTGCGCTAAAATGATATATGCTTTATGACGATGGAACGTATTTAAAGATTTGGTTTTACTCGACCTTGGCCAGGCCTTTCCTTTCCCTTATCTTGTTGACTATCTGCGGAACGAGGTCCTTTGGCACTTTCTCGAAGGTAACGTCCATCAGCGACTGGAATCCCTTTCCGCCGGTTGCGCTCTTAAGCTGCCCCTCGAAGCCGAACATCTCCGCAACCGGCAGCTTCACTGTCACGACAGCAGAGAATTCCTCCTGCTCCACGTTTATCAGCTCGCCGCGGCGGTTGTTCACTTCGCCAGAGACGTTCCCTATATAGTCCTGCGGCGTGTCGATGCGCAGGATCTGCTTCGGTTCTAGCAATCCTGCGCCTCCCTTGAGTATGGCCTCATGTATCGCTTCCCTTACAGCCGGCATGACCTGCGCAGGCCCTCTGTGCACCGCGTCCTCGTGCAGCGTGACGTCGCTCAGCCTGACAACTATTCCCGCGCACGGCTCTTTTGCCTGCGGACCCTCATCCATCGCTTTCCTGAACGCCTCCTTTATCAGCTCCATCGCCTCGTTCAGGTACTGTATGCCTTTGGTGTCGTCGATGAGCATGCAGTGGTTGTATATCAGCTTGACGCTTTTGGCCTGCTCCCTCTTCATCCCCATTTCCTCGAGTTTCTTCACAGTTTCCGTGTCCTTAGCCTTCATCTCGCTGTCCTTGAGCCTGCCTTCTATCATTTCCCTATACATCTCCGGCGGCACCGGTTCGACCGAGAAGTAGAACCTGTTATGCTTGTTAGGCGACTTCCCCTCCACTATGGGGCTCTTTGCCATCACTGTCTCTCTGTAGACCACTATCGGCGGCGAAACCTCTATCTCCACGCCTTTCTCCTTTATTTTTCTCTCTACCTTGGCGTCAAGATGCAGCTCGCCCAAACCAGATACGAGAGTCTCGCCTGTTTCCGGATTTATCTGTATTTTGAGCGTCGGATCCTCCCTCCCGAGGGTCTTGAGGATGTCAATGAGCTTCGGCAGGTCCTGCGGGTTCTTCGGCTCCATGGCCTTCGTCACTACCGGTTCGAATATGTGCTTTATCGCTTCGAACGGCTCTATCGGATGCGCCGGGTCGTACATGGTTTCTCCGACCATTGTTTCTGATAGGCCCACGAGGCCGACTATGTTTCCTGAAAGCACTACTTCGACAGGTATTCTCTTGTCGGCTATGAACGTGGTGACCTGCTGCACTTTCGTCTCCTTGCCTATGTTGTGCATGAAGACCGACTGGCCTCGCATGAGCTTTCCTGAGAATATCCTTGCTGTCGAAATCATTCCGGCATGCGGGTCGGCTACGACTTTCGTGATGACAGCCGCCAGGTTGCCGTCCGGGTCGCAGCTCCTGAGCTGCTTGCCTGTTGCGCTCTCCGGATCGCCCTTCCATATCTTGCCTACCCTGTAGGGCTGCGCCTCTATCGGCGAGGGAAGGTGCTTCACCACCATGTCCATGACCACTATGTTCATGGGCGCCTTTGTCGCGAGCTCCTCGTCCTTGTCCTGCGAGCACAGTTCTATGATATCCTTGAACGTGACGTTGAACTTCTTCATCGCCGGGATGGATATCGCCCATTTTCTCAGCGCCGAGCCGAACGCGACCGACCCGTCCTCGACCTTCACCACCCACTTGTCCTTGAATTCCGGCTCCACGTGCCGCTGGATGAACTTGTTCACTTCAACGACGATTCGTGCGAGCCTCTTCTGTAGCGCATCCGGCGTCAGCTTGAGCTCCTTTATCGCCCTGTCGACCTTGTTTATGAAAAGCACGGGTTTGACCCTTTCGTTGAGCGCCTGCTTCAGCACGGTCTCGGTCTGGGGCATTATGCCCTCGACAGCGCAGACCATCACCACCCCGCCGTCCACTGCCCGCATGGCCTGCGTCACGTCCGCCCCAAAGTCCACATGGCCTGGCGTGTCCAGAAGATTGATAAGGTATCGCTGCCCTTCGTATTCGTGGGCCATCGTCACCGTGGCTCCGTAGATGGTCATGAGCCGCTCCCGCTCTTGCTCGTCTATCCAGGTGAGCATTCGCTCCCCGACTAGGTCGCGCGCCATCATCCCGGCCGCAGCCGCAAGGTTGTCGGTGAGGCATGTCTTGCCGTGGTGGATGTGGGACACTATCCCTATGTTCCTTATGTTCTTCGGGTTGCTCATCAGAGCTTGCACTCTTTCAGAATACTCGTCCTTGGCCGCCATTCAAACGCCCCCTACTTCTCCTTTACCTTCTTCAGGTTCTCGGCGACGAAATCGACGGTGTCCAGCGGTATCGAAACGCTCTTGGTGAATCTCTTTGTGCCGTCCGGCGCGAAGAAACCCCTGGAGACTGAAACGAACTCGTTCTCGCCCTTGCTCGATATCGCCTTCTTCCTTGCGACCTCGAGGAAGTTGTTGTTCCCGAACTTCGTTTCCTCAGCCTTTATGGTCTCGAATTCCACGTCTCTCGTCTGTTCGTCCCTTCTTGGTCTTTCTGGCATGGGACTATAATACGACAGAATGTTATTTAAAGGTTTTACCAAACCGATATTTTTAAGGCATTCGCATTTTCTTCTGTTCCTCCCCGTCTTCCCTGCAGCCGCCAGCACTTCGGCGCAGAACGCCTTCAGTCGCAGGAAGTGCTGCTTGTTTGCAGGGCATGCGTTGACCCTTATCATGAGCGAGTATCAGTGCGTCGGATTATGATCTTATTGAAGAAGGCGTTATCAGCGTGCGCCCGCGGCTTCTCTCTCTATCCTTTCCTTCTCCTTTATCGCGTTCGACTTCGAGGAGTCGTAGTTGTAGCATGCTATAAGCTCTTCCGCAAGGCAGTCAGCCATCTTCTTGCCCTTGCCGTGCGATTTCTGGTAGCTTCCCTGCGTTATCAGCCTCAGCGCGAGGTCTATCCTGCGCTGCGGCGCGGTTATCACGGCCTTCCTTACCATTATGCCCCCAACCTGGTAGCCTGTTATCTCCTCGCGGAGCGCCGCGTTCTCTATGGCCTTGACAACGACCTCGATGGGGTTCTTCTTCGTCCTCTGCTCTATCAGCTCGAGCGTCTCCTTCATCAGCTCCCAAGCTGTCGTGGATTTTCCCGTCGCTATCCCGCTGCTTATGAGGTGCTTCTTCCCCCTGTGCCCGGGCACGAACATCCTGTTCATCAGCCTCTCGATTATGTTCATGCTGGACTTGTGGAACTGCTGGTGCGCCTGCCTTCCAGCGCTCCTCGGGGCGACGACGGGCTTCAGGTTTATGTAGCTCTTCAGGCCCTTGTCTTCGACCTTTATGCCTTCAGTGCTCCACTTGTCGAAAAGCTTTATTTCAGCCATCACTTGGCACCCGCCGCCTTCTTGCCCTTCCCTTTGAGAAGTTCGCTCAGAGGGACGTTATTGACCTTGATGACCTTCCATCTGACGCCCCACATGCTGCCTATCGGCCCGCCCTGGGAGCCGCCCAAGCCTTCGACCATTACCTCGTCGTGCTCCTTTATCTGGTCTATCGCGCCCGTCTTCGGGCAGAAAGCCGTTATCTCCTTGCCGTTCTTGAGCAGCTGGACGCGGACCGCCTTTATGATGCCGGAGTGGGGCTGCTTCTGCTCTATGCCCTTTTTCGCTATGACTATGCCCTTTGCCTGCGGCGCACCGGCAAGCGGGTCTTTCTTCTCTTTGAGCTTTAGCGTCCTGACCTTGTATTTGGTCTTCATCCATCTCTTCCTGTGCCTGCTCTTCTTCATCGTCCTTGCTCCGAATTCTCCCACCGTTTCACCTTTGTTAGTTTTGACGCCCCAAGGTATTTAAACCTTGTTTATTGCCGCCTTCTTTGGCGCAGCTTTCTTTCTAAGAAAGGTGCATGGTAGCCCCGGGAGGATTCGAACCTCCGTCCCGAGGTTTCTTCGTCATCTCCGAAGATCTGCGCTTTGGAAACGCTCCAAAGCCTCGTATCCTTGGCCGCTGGACGACGGGGCTGTTTCCTACTGTTATTTCCCGCGCAGGGTTTAAATTATTTATATTGAGGATGGGCATAGTGGTCTTATGGCAGAGGCCAAGAAGGAGTTCAAGATATTGGGCACCGACGGGAAGGTCTACGACCTCGATGAGTACAGATATAAGAAAGGCGAGGAGGACTTCAGGGTCATGGTGGAGAAAGAGGCTCTCGGCAAGGAGAATCCGGGAGGCGGCGAGCCTGAATATATCAAGCACTGCAGGCGCTTCGGCATAGATTGGGAGGACATGTCAGACTCTGGTCATATGCATTACGGCCCTGCCGGCGCCTTCATTTTCGACCTGATTGCGGCGTATTCGAAGGCTGTTGTAGAGAAGCTCGGAATCCCTGTTTACGAGGTCAAGGGAACGCCGCTTTTTAGGCTGGGTGAGAAGGCGATCGCCGAGCACGCCAAGCTTTTCGGCGACAGGCTCTACCAGTTCGAGCTGGAGGACCGCGAGTTCGTCCTGCGCTATGCTGCCTGCTTCCAGCAGTTCTCGATAATGAAGAATTGGATAATCTCCTACAGGAACCTGCCTTACGGGGCCTTCGAGGTCGCGGATTCCTGGAGGCTCGAGCAGTCCGGAGAATTGCTGTTGTGCTTCAGGACAAGGAGGTTTTACATGCCTGACTGCCACGTGTTCTGCCGCGACATCGAACAGGCAAAGGAATGGACCCTGAAAGTGCACGACAGGATATATTGCGAGAATGAGAAGCTCGGCCGAAACTACGTGTCGCTCTACAACATGACATCCAAGGAGTTCTTCGAGAAGGAGAGGGCTTTCCTTATGAAGATGGTGGAGCGCGAAAAGAAGCCTGTGCTGCTCTGCTTCTACCCGCCTGGAAAGAAGTATTACTGGCTCCTGAACGTGGAGTACATGATAATCGACAGGATGAAAAGGCCCAGGGAGATCGGGACCGTGCAGATAGACGTCGGCAACGCGGAGCGCTTCGGCATAATGTACACGGACGCCGACAACAGCAGAAAGTACCCTGTGATACTCCATACCGCCATGATAGGCTCGATTGAGAGGTATCTTTTCAACCTGTTCGACACCGCCTTGCTCCGGAAGAACCCTATGCTGCCGATGTGGCTTTCGCCTGCGCAGGTAAGGCTCTGTCCCGTCAATGACTCTATGATTTCTTACTGCGAGGAAATAGCCGGGAAGATGCATGGGGTGCGAGTTGACATCGATGACAGGAACGAGAAGGTGCAGAAGAAGGTGCGCGACGCGGAGCAGGACTGGGTGCCGCTGATAGTAGTTGTCGGGGAAAAGGAAAAGGAGAGCGGGCTGCTCGCAGTCCGTTTCCGCGAGAGCGGCGCGGTTGAGAGCATGAGGCCAGAGGACGTCGTGAAATACGTGAAGGAGAAGACCGCAGGCTACCCGTTCAGGGAGCTGCCGTTCCCTGTCCTGCTGACAAAGAGGCCTATTTTCCACGGCTGAACTTTCTGTACAGCAGGTATGCCGCTGCCATGATTATCGCCGCTATCACGGCGATGTCGATTTCTCCGAAAAATCCTAGTATGTCCTCCCAGTACGGGCCGAGGTAGAACCCTATGTACGTCACCGCCGTTGTGAAGGGAAGCGAGCCCATCAGTGTATAGAGCGTGAACTTCTTCACATTCATCTTCGCCAAGCCGGCGGGGAACGCGATGAACGTCCTCACAATCGGCACAAGCCTTCCGATGAATATCGCCTTTGCGCCCCAGCGCTCGAACCAGGCCTCGGCCGTGCGCAGGTGTCCGTTGTCAAGCAGCGCGTACCTGCCGTACTTCTCTATCAGCGGCCTTCCCCCCTTCGCTCCTGCGTAGTACGCGGCCAGCGAGCCGAGCACTTGCCCGAGCGTTGCCACGATTATCACTGCCGCCATATCGAAGGTGCCCTGGTATGTAATATATCCTGCGAAAGGGAGAACCACCTCGCTGGGTATCGGCAGGCAGGCTGATTCGCCTGCCATCAGGAAGAATATTCCAGGATAGCCCAACGCCGTGATTACGGATATTATCCAGTCCGACAGCAGCTCGGCTATCATGGATATAATGTAAAGAAAAAGAAGTTAAAAAAGGCCACCTTTATGCCGAAAGGTTCTTCCACATGTGCTCGAACATGGGTCCGATCACGTCGGATCCGACATGCTCACCCTGCGTCCAGAGCGCAAGGTCCTGCGACGGGTCCACTTCCTTGTCGTCCGTCAGGGCCATCACGACGTGCTGGTCGTCCACTATCGCGAACCTTCCTGCGGCGCTGTCAATCTTCCTCACTTCCGCGAATTTCTTCAACCCCATCACTATGGAGTCATCGCTCTTGTGGTGCGTTGCTATCCTTATCTTCACTCCCCTCGCCGCAGCCTTCTTCAGGAGCTCGCCGTGCTTCTCGTGCAGCTCCCTCAAACCGTCCGGAGTGGTCATTATCGCAACCTTCTTCTTCGCCCCTTTGAGCATGGACCCTATCTGGTCGTGGAACGCGTCCCTTCCTTTCAGCGAGCCTGTCATCTCTCCAGGCTCGATCAGCGTCACGCCCTTCTTGTGTATGGACTCCAGTTCCTTGAGGGTCGGGGACTTCTCTATCTGCTCTATTCTCGAGATTGCAACATCCGTTTTTTCCTTGAGCCTTTTCTTCCCCCTCTCAAGGGCCTCCTTGGGCGGGATGGCTACATACTTCAAGGGTTTTGTGTTCTGAATCATGACGAATCCTTTGTCAGCAAGGCTCTCCAGAACGTCGTAAGTCCTGCTGTGGGGCACTTTTGCCAGGCTCGAAAGAGTTCCGGCTGTCGCAGTCCCTCTCGACAACAGGGCCACCCATAGCTTCCTTTCGTACAGGTTGAGCCCTATCTGCTTCAGCGAATCAAGCATGTTTTGTGTCGCTACCATTTCGAATCACCCACCCTTTTGTTGCTCCTTAATGGTCAATTCCTGTATTTAAACTTTTTTGCTGCCCCAACTTGCTGATAGTAAATAGACCTAAAAGGTATATAAAGCTTTCACTACTCAGATGTGAACAATTTAATGAAGGATTACCCGCTCAAACGGGTTAATCATTTTGCTTTCCCAGCCTATCAGCGGATAGAGCACGAGCATTTTTCCCTTCTTCAGGCGCTCTTCCGTGCTTTTGGGCAGCTCCTTGCCTGAGACAACGGCGAACACGCCCTCTTTTTCGGCTATTTCCGCTATGTCGCCAGTCTTTTTATAGCTCTTCATCTCCCTTCCTATGTGCCACGGCTTTAGCTTCGATGCGTTCCCTACCACGACAAGCTCCGCGCCTCTCCTCATCATGAGCCAGGCCGCGACAGCGTCCCTCCTGCCGCCCACCACTGCCAGCATCCTGCCGGCCGTGCCTAGCGGCAGCCCGCCGGCCAACTCCGTCTTGTCCGTGAAAACGTAAGTCTTCGTCGACCTGCACTCGATGAAGATTTCCCTGTCAGGCTTCGTGAGGTCCACTTTAGCGCCGGTTGCCCTGGCAACCGAAGCGCCCGCTGCCTCTGCTATCGCCCGCGAGCTGAAGTGGTGCCTTCCTGCGCGCCTGGCCCTTATCGCGAAGCTCTCGCCCTTCTTTATTTTTATGAGGGCGACCTCCGCGGCCAGCCTTCCTATCTCGTCCAGATCCGAGCGGCAGACCCAGCAGGGCGATACTGACGTCAGCCCGAACACCTTGGACAACCTGCTCTGGGCCGCGACCAGTCTTTTAGTGTGCACGAAAAACCTGCTAGGATTGGCATTCAGCTCGTAATCGATGCCATTCAGCGCGACCCTGATGTTTTCGGCCAATATCCTGTCCCACTTCCTCTGCACTTGCTCGCTCTTCAGCGACGCCTCGCCGACCCTGAGCAGCAGGCATTCGGGCTTTCTCATGAAGAAACAATTATCGCTTTGCCTTTAAAATCTTCTCTATGCCCGCTATGGTCTCGAGCATGTACCGTTGGAACGGTATGAACCTCTCCGGCTTCTCCTTCAGAAAGCTCTTGACATCCGCTATGGGATAGAATCCTGTTCCCCATACCTCGCCGTCCTGCATCCTCGGCTCCGCCGCCTTTTTCTTTGCGGTCAGGAAGATGCAGGCTATTTCGTTTATTCTCACTCCCTTGCTCTTGTAGCTGATTTTCTTCTCGCCGAGCGGCGTGATGTCCTTCTTTGTTATCCTTATCCCGAGTTCCTCGCGCATCTCCCTTGCGGCCGCCGCTTCGCAGCTTTCCCCGCTGCGAACGTGCCCGTTGCACGAGAAGTCCAGCAGGTTCGGGAAAATGTCCTTCGTTGCCGCTCTTCTCTGCAGGAGCAGCTTACCGTCCGAAACCAGCCAGATATGAACCACTTTGTGCCAATCCCCGTCCCTGTGCACCTGCTCCCTGCCCTTCGTGATGCCAAGAAGCTTCCCGTTCTTGTCCGTGACATCCAGAAGTTCCATAATATCACGCCTTCTTCAGCCTCGGCCCAGCAGGAGAGTCTTCTATCAGCCAGCCCTTCTTCTTTATTTCGTTCCTTATCTCGTCCGCCGTCTTCCAGTCCTTCTTCAGCCTTGCCTCCTCACGTTTCTGGGCTAGCATAACGATTTCCACAGGCACGCTCTTCTTCTTTCCGAGCTCAAGGCCGAGTACCTTGTCGAAGTCAAGCATCGCCGCATAGACGGACTCGGCCCCTTTCTTGCTCAGCTTCCTGTCCTCGATGAGCTTGTTCGTCCTGTTTATCATTTCCTGCATCGCCGCCAGCGCCTGAGGCATGTCGAGATCGTCGCTTATCCTCTCTTTGAAACTCTCTTTCGCCTTGATAACAATGTCCTTCGCTTCCCTGCCGCCGCCCGCGGCCTCTATAGCTGTTAGCTTGTCCATGAAGTCATAAAGCCTCTTTAGCGCCGTCTCGGCTGCCCTGAGCGCATCAAAGGAGAATGCGAGCTCTGACCTGTAATGCGATGTGAGCGTGAAGTATCTGAAGGCCAGAGGGTCGATTCCTTTGTCAATGAGGGTTTGAACCGTGATTATGTTTCCTTCGGACTTCGCCATCTTCTCCGTTTCGCCCATCACGAGGAAGGCGCCATGCATCCAGTAATTGACGAATCTTTTTCCTGTGGCGCCTTCCGACTGCGCTATTTCGTTTGTATGGTGCACCTGTATGTGGTCTATGCCGCCGCAATGTATGTCGAATGTTTCGCCGAGGTATTTCATCGACATTGCTGAGCACTCTATGTGCCAGCCGGGAAAACCTCTCCCCCAGGGCGAATCCCACTGCATTATCTGCTTTGGCTGGTTCATTATCCATAGCGCGAAGTCGGACGGGTTCCTTCTCTCGGGGTCCGGCTCCAGCCTTGCCCCCCTCTTCAGCTGCTCGAGCGAGAGCTTCCCCAGCATGGCATAATCCTTGAACTTCGAGACGTCGTATATCATACCTACCTTCGTCCTGTAGACAAAGCCGTTCTTTTCCAGCCTTTTTATCAGCTCTATCATCTCAGGTATGTGCTGTGTCGCCTTGCACACTATGTCCGGCCTTATGATATTCAGAAGCTCGGCGTCCCTTTCAAATGCTTTTTCGTACACGGCGGCTATTTCCAGGACTGCCTCCGGCGTCAGCGGTTTTCCTTCCCTGCGCAGGGCCTTTATCATCTTGTCCTCGCCTTCCTCCGCATCGCTCGTGAGGTGGCCGACATCGGTGTAGTTCATGACGTGCTTCACATTGTAACCGTTGTACAGCAGCACGCGCTTCAATATGTCCTCAAAGATGTATGTTCTCATGTTGCCCAGGTGCGCAAACCAGTAAACGGTGGGTCCGCAGCAGTACATTCCAGCATGGCCCTTCTTGATGGGCTTGAATTCCTCCTTCTTCCTTGTCAGCGTATTGTACAGCTTCATGCCATCGTCCCTTTCTTGATTAAGCTTGTTTGGAGCGGGGCCCCGGAGTTGAACCGGGCTGTCTCGCTTTCCGCTTTTCGATGAAGCCTTTTTCTAAGAGGCTTCTCTGCAGGCGAGCGCATGGCCGCTCTGCCAACCCCGCGAGCTTCTAATTAATTCTGAGCCAAGTTCATAAATAAACCTATGTGGGAGACGGAGGAAGCTTTTTATACATAACAGCGTTATAAATATTAGGGGGTTTTCAAGTGAAGCCTGTCTGCGAAGTTGTGGTGCAGGACGTTCTTCCGGCCATACGCGCTCTCGTGGCAAAGGAGCTCATGGAGAAGTACAAGCTCACCCAGACCGATGTCGCCGAGCGCCTGGGCGTCACGCAGGCCGCGGTCTCGCAGTACACGCGCCACTTGCGAGGCTACAAGATCAAGGCCATGGTCAAGGACAGCGGCGTGATGAAGGAGGTTGAGAACCTTGCAAAGGCCGTAGCCAAGGAGAACATCGGAGCAGTGGCTGCCATGCAGGAGGTCTGCGCTATCTGCAGGCTCATAAGGAACAAGAAGCTTCTTTGCGCCATGCACAAGAGCTGCGCCCCTCAGCTCGAAAAATGCGCGATATGCGCTGAAAAGTGCTAGCTGCCGTAGGAGTAATGATATCCGCTTGGGCTGCTGCTTCTTGCCGTCTTCTTCCTCTTGAACTTCTCCCTTAGCTTCTTCAGCTTCTCCGAAAGCTTGCCCTTCAGCACGTGCGCGTTTGTCTTGCCCATCGGGTGCGCGCCGAACGAGTATCCGCCTGCGCTCTTCCCGCCAGCAGGCAGGAGAAGGTAGATTATGGCCCCTATTATCGCCGCCGCTGCAACGCCAGCGGCAATCAGGCTTGCGCTGAACGGCATTGCGGCCGGCTTCTTTTGCGCCTCTGCGAGCGCCGCTTGCGCGTTATCAAGCGCGCTCCTCACGTCGTCCAAGAGGTTATACGAGTTGAACCAGTCGTTCGCATCGGCGTATCCCTTGGCCTGCTTTAGCCTGTCCTTAGCCGTGCTAAGGTGGCTTTCCGCAGCGCTCGTGTTGTAGCCGGCGTCCCTTGATGCGTTTATCTGCTTCTCCAGGTCCTCCAGGCTCTTGGTGAGGTTCGTGAGGTTCTGCAGTATCATGGTCTGCGTGCTGTTGCTCGGCATGACCTTCAGCGTGGCATCGGACGTTGCCGAAGTGGATGAGGACGATGCCTTGTACTTTATGCTGTAAGCCTTCACATCTGCGTTCTCAGGTATGTTGAATTCTATTGTGAAGCTCTTGGAGCTGCCCTTTAGAATGCTCTCGCTGTCCGGAGCGGTCCACCAACCGCTGCTTATGCCTTCTATCAAAATGCTCACTTTCTCTGTGTAGTCGCCTGTGTTCTTCACCGTTATCGCGGCGCTTCCTGTCTTGCCTTGTGTTATCTGCAGGCTGGACGGGAACTCTGTGATCGTGAGCTCGTGCTTTTCGGTCGTCTGGTTCTGCTGTTGCTGGTTTGTGTTTGTGCCCCCGGTCGAGCCTCCGCTGCTGCTAACGGTGACGCCTATCGTGGCTGTCTTGTCCTGCCATGCGCCCGTGGGCGACGCGCCTGTGAAGGTTATCGTGCACGTCCCGTTGGTTGTGGCGTTGAAGGTCCACTCGGTGGTGTTCTCCTTGTATTCGCCCGGGTTCACCGTCCCTATGTATATCACGCTGGGGCCCGATATCTTGTTCACGCATGACCCGCCGCTGTAGGTCACGTTGACTTCCTGCGCCGCAAGCGAGCCGTAGTTGAATATCCTCGGGTTGACGTCGAATGTTCCGCCTATGGATTTCGATACCGACGTTATAGCGGAGCCGTCGCTCAGCATTGTAGTGCGCAGGGCCGTGTCGTTTATGGTCAGGTTTCCCAGGGAGCCGCTGCCGGCGTTGCTGCCGTTCGTGTTCTTGTCTGTTACTGACACGCTAACGGTGTAGTTTCCGCCTATGACCGCGTCGTCTTCGCCGCAGGCGGAGCTTGTTGCGGGCACTATCGCGGTAAGGTTATAGTGCGGCGTCGTGGTGACTACTGTGACGTTGGCGAGCGTCACATCGCATGTTCCGAACGAGGCGCTGTTCACGTGCGACATGGTTGCCGTGAAGTTGCCTGTAGCCAGGTTCGGCACCATTGTACCGTTCGCATACCTCGGTGTGACCGTGATGTTTATCGTCGAGTTGGAATACGTCCACCTGCTGTATCCTGTGTGGTTTGTAATGTCGCTTACGTTGACATCCAGCAGGTTCGTAAGGTTTAATGCCAGGCTCAGGTTGAAGGTGTCGTACGGGTAGCCGTTGCTCGTGTTGAAGAATATCCATCCCCTGTAAATCCCGGGCGTGTTGTTCGTAAGGCTGGTGTTCAGCGTGAAGTTCAGCTCGAAGCGCTTCGCAGTGTTGTTCTCCAGCGTGCCGTTCGTGGCATTGGATGCGATTGTTATGTAGTGCCCGGAGCCGTCCGTCAGGTTCGTGGAGTTCGTCACGCTTGTGATGGTGAGGTTGTAGTCCGCGCTGTTGTTTATCCAGAACCCTGTTGTTATCGTCTTGTTGTAGCCTATGTTATCGCTCTTCTGCAGCGTACCTGTTTGGAATGTGTCGTTTACTATGAGGCTCGGCTTTTTCGCCTCTATGGTGCCGTTGAACGGAAGGCCTTCAGCGCTCGAATTGGAGACCGTTATGTACCAGTATCCCGAAGTCAGGGGGTATGTCGGGCTCACATAGCTGAAGCTTGCGGTGGAGTTGACTGTCGATGACCCGAGCCCGCTTCCGCTGCTGTTGAAGAGGATTACTGTCGCTGCCGACGCTCCGGTGCCTGTAAGATTCACCTCGAATCCGACGGTGTTGCTGACGTTCGTGCTGTTGAAGTAGAACCTCTCCCCCGCAGAAGTGGCGTTGCCCTTTATTGCGGTCAGCCTGCTCGAATTGAAGTAGGCCGGCACGTCAAGTATGTAGGAAAGGGTTATGTTCGCCGAATCCGGGTTGCTGCTGTTGTAGATGGTTGTCCCGCCCGCGTATCTTCCAGCAGTATTGCCCGAAGGCATGCCGCAGGAAAGCGTGAAGGTGCTGGAATTCGATTCGGTTGCGTTAAGCGTCACGTTGTTTTTCGTGGAGTTGACCTCGGCGGAATATAAAAGCGCCGATGTCACGGTGCTGTTCGGTATGGTCACGTTCGTGTAGTTGTATCCTGCGTTCAGGCTCAGGTTGAGGACCGAGGAATAGCCGTTCGTCCAGTTGAAGTATATCGTTGTCGCGTTTATTGCGAACTCCGCCGTCGGCGAGGAATCGTACGCGAATGCGGCCCCCGAAATTGCAACCGCCAAAACGAGCGCTGCGATATATAGCTTCTTCAAGCTCTCTCCCTCAGTATTCTATTCGCGGCTGTTATTTATACCTTTCGCCCGCGCCTTTTGCTTTTGCCGCTTCTTTTAAAGAGCATTAATAGGGCCGCGATGTCTGCCAATATGACAGCAGTTATGCACAGAAGTATTGGCGTCTCTTGGCTTTCCGTCTCTGTCATTATTGTGGCTGTCTTGTTCTCCTTTGTCGGCGTTATTGTCGGCGGAGTAATCTCTTCGGTTGGCGGTGGCGTCTGGGCAGGCGGCTCGAGCCTGGCGAATTCCAGTTCGGCGTTCGAGCCTCTTATGGCCAGAAGCGTTATTGCCACGTCTTCTGTGCCGTCGGAGTCCAGGTCCACGCGCCTGGTCTCGCCAATGCCGATTGTAATCTCATATGGCGTTGATGCTATCCTGAGCGTCACGGTGCTCATGCCTACCATGATAACGGTTATCGTGTGGTTTTCTCCGCCAAAGGAATAGGTC
>JAWABM010000004.1:0-40476 GCA_038999215.1 Candidatus Aenigmatarchaeota archaeon
AACGGCAGTGATGGGCAAGAAGCTCGCCAAAATCCCTGCGGACGAAACGACCGAGTGCAGGCCGACGGACTATTACGGCGTGACGAAGCTGGAGGCCGAGAAGCTCGTGAGGGAGGCCGGCGGCATAGTCGTAAGGTCCGCCGACGTGTACGGCCCGGGCTTCACAGAAGGGTATTACGACCTGTTCGGCCTCATAGGCAGCGGCAGGATGCGGATATTCGGGGACGGCAAGAACAGGATACAGTACGTGCACATAAGGGACCTCATGAGGGCGCTGGTGCTGGCCGAACACTTCGGAAGGCCCGGCGAGGTTTACATAATAACAGGCCCGGACGCGAGGACGCAGGAAGAGCTGTACAAAATGGTGGCGGACAGGCTTGATGTCGCCCCGCCGAGCAGGCACATCTCCCCCTGGCTGGCCAAAATGGCCGCCAAGTTCAAGGGGAAGGAAAGCTTCGTGCCGATAATAGAAAAGCTGGCGGCAGACCGAGTTTTCGACATCTCCAAGGCCAAGAGGGAGCTCGGGTACGAACCCAAGATAACTTACGAGGTCGGCATAGGGGAGGTCATAGACGAGTACAAGAAGGAGAAGGTCAGGCTAGACCTGCTAAGAATGCGAAAATCGCAACAAGCATCGCAAGCTTCATCATCCTTTGAGAGCGGCTGGGAGAGCCCATGATAATTATCGCATAGGCGAACATCGCGTCGGCCACGACCATTATCGGGAAATAATACGCGCTCAGCTTGTGCAATATCACCGGTATGAAGCTGAATATTATCGCTATCACGGCGAGTATCGCCGCTATCTGCCTCGAGCCGGCCACCCCGATAGTGAGCGGCAGGCTCCTCACGCTGTACATCTTGTCGCCCCGCATGTCCTCCACAGCCTTCACGATCTCCCTGCTGATGTTCGTGAAGAACGCCATCGCGGCCAGCAGGAGCACGAGCGGCCTCACGGAACCGAATATCAACCCTCCGTAAAGGAAAGCCGAAGCCGTGAGCCAGCCGATTGCCACGTGCCCCACAGGCCTCTTCTTGAGCTTTTCGGCGTAAAAATAGGTGACCAGGCTGTTGAAGAACGTGAGCGTGACCAGGTAGGTGTTCAGCAGGGATATGGCGAGCAGGTTGGAGACGATGTAAAGCGAGGCCGCATAAAGCCTTGCCGCTCCCCTGGAAATCTTGCCTGAAGGCAGCACCCTGTTTGGCCTGTTGACCCTGTCTATGTAATAGTCGAAATAGTCGTTGACTATCATTCCGGCACCGGATATCATGAATGCTATCGCCACGGCCGTGAAGAATTCCAAAGGCAGGGGCGTGCCAACACCCGCAAGTATGGCGCCTATCATGACACCGAGCGATGCCATCACGCCGTTCATCGGCCTCAGAATGTCGACATATGCCCTTATGCGCACGCCACATCACACTTTCCTTTCCTTTGATTTCAGCCGCAGCCCCTTGTATTTGCACTTCCTGCACTTGACCTTACCAGCCATGACCTTCTGCGTGTCCGCCCTTATCTTGGCGTTACATTTCATGCAGACATAAACCCTCTCGTAAATCCTTTTCATCACCGCATCGACCTTCGCTTTTGCCATTCAAAACACCTTTATTGATATCGGAGCCAGCCTTTTAATCCTTTTCTTCAACCCAGTCTATCCTCTTGTATCCTTTGCCTTTGGTCTTTAAAACCCTTTCCATCTCGGCCGCGGCCCGGCGGGGCGTGAGCCTTGTGGTGTCTATCTCATAACCGCGGGCCTCCTCGCTGATCACTCCGAACATCTCGGCCTCGACGTTCTCCCTCACCTTGGCGACCGGCCATCCCCTTGCCTTGAGCCTCTTTGCGAGCACGTCGGGCCTGCAGCGCAGAACAATGACCTTGTCGGCCTTCAGGTCGTGCGAAAGATGCGAGTCGACAATCAGGCAGGCCCTCCCTTTGGCGTACTGCCTGACGAAGGCCCTGACCTTCGCCATATCGGCAACGAACGTCCTCCTTTTCCTGTCATAGGAGGAGTACATCTTCCTTTTCACTATCTCCCTGTTGAGCTCGAGAAGTTCGCAGCCAAGCCTGCGCGCCAGGAGCCTGGCGGCTACGGTCTTTCCCGTGCCCGGCGTGCCCGTGACAGCGATTATCATCCGAAAAACCCTTCAAAGAATTTTGCGATGGCGGCGAAGATGCCCTCCAAGAATCCGAACACGCCCTTCTCCTCTGCGACATTGAAGCGGACCGAAGAGGAGGTCGAGAAGGACGAGGAAGAGGCCACGACCTGCGCGACATTGTCGTCAACGCTCTGCGGGATGAAAACGAACTCGGCGGAATCCGTTGCACCGGCAGGCACGGTCAGCGTCCTTTCCCGGCCGGAGACGGAAAGCCTGATGACCTGCTCTGAGCCGAGAAGGTTCCTAACTTCGGCCGTGAGCGTGGCGTTGCCGCCGAGGGTTATGTTCTGCCTGTCGGCGCTTACGGCGAGCTCGAACGGCTTCGAAATGACGACCCTCATGTCCTGCGCAGCAAGGCTTCCCTTAGAATAGGCATATACTCTGAAGTCCTCTGAAGGGGCGTACCATTCAGCCCTGTCGAGCGCTTCCCGTCCGTAATCAGTGAACAGCCAGGCACCCGGAGACAAAGCAGTGAACTTCTCGCCAGGGACGAGCGTGGTCTTGTCCACCGCCAGGCTCACCTTTTCGCCGGCACCTTCCTTCGAATCAAGCACGACGCTCTGCCTTTTGTCCTCGCCGGCGTACGGATAGGATATCAGCTCGCAAGTGTAGCGGATGTTCCTGTTAAGGCTTTCCGGCAGCTTGTATATCGAATAGACCGACTTGGAACCGCAGAAGTAGACTATTTTCTCGGGCTCGAGCGCCTGGAAGAACTCCCTGCCCTCATTCACGCAGCTCTTGCTGACCACGTTCGTCAGAACGCAGCCGGAGGTGCTCATGTCCGTGCGCATTACAGCGTATCCGTTCCACAGCCTGTCCTTAAGCAGGGTGTTCTCAGTCCTGATGAGCGGCTCCTCCTTGAAATTTAGTATGGTTATCCTGATTTCAGTGGGGTTGACCTTTATCGAAGTCGCCCCCCTTGCAGTCGCGGTCACCTCGGGAAAATAGCTGTCGACCAACGTGGCGAACTTTATATGGGTCGCATCGACAAAGCCGGTCTCGGCCCAGGTGGAGTCGGATGGCCAGCAGCCCTCCGGAGTGCACACTTCGGCCCAGCCATGCGGAACAAAGTCCTCGGCAATGCGGTATCCCCTTCCGTAGGCATAGCCGACAGAATAGGCCGAAGGATATCCTATGCTCCTTCCTGCCGCTATCACGAGGGACGAGAACTCGTCGCAGACTCCAGCCTTGTTGTCCAGTGTAGCGAGGGCGGAAAGATTGGCGTCGGCGTACTTCGGGCTGAGGTCGTACTTTATGTTCTCGTGCACCCACTTGCTGACGAGCGCCACTTTTGCGAAAGCGCTGGTCTGGCCGACAGTTATGTTCTCCGCAAGCCCTATTATCCTAGGGTCGTCGGATTGTATAAGCGCGGACGGCAGCCTGAACTCCTTTGCTTCAGGCACTGACGCGGAGAGCCGCCTGTCGACCGTCACCGTGGACCTGACCTCGTATTCGGCCCTGCTGCCGGGATTGATGAACGTCATTGTGAGCAGGCTGTTGCCGAGACTGTCCTTCACAATCTTGTAATCCGAAGAAGCGTAGTCTATGCGCACCTTCTGGTACTGGTCCTCCTGCGGTATGGTCATGTTTATTATGAGCATATCGGCAGGGCCCGTAAGCTCGACCGAGCCCTTCTGCACCACTTCGGCCTCCATGTGCGAGACAAGAGGCGGGTTCAGCGCCTCGGCATGGCAGCTAAGCGGAAGAAAGAGCGCCAGCGCCAATATAAAAAGGATTTTTCTCATAATCAGATTTAAATTGCTTGTTTGTATATATAATGGTATGCAGACGGATTCTGAGTTCGACCTCTGGACGGAGAAGTACAGGCCCCGCACGCTACCGGAGATAGTTGGGCAGAAGCAGATCGTGAAGAGGCTCGAAGCGTTCGTGAAAAAGGGCGTGCCGAACATGCTCTTCGCCGGGCCGCCGGGCTGCGGAAAGACGACCGCGGCGCTATGCATGGCCAGGGACCTTTTCGGCAGCGACTGGAGGTACAACTATCTGGAGCTGAACGCCTCGGACGAGCGAGGCATCGACGTGGTCAGGCACAAGATAAAGGACTTCGCAAGGACCAAGCCGATGGCAACGGCCTACAAGGTGATCTGCCTTGACGAGGCCGACTCGCTGACGAGCGACGCGCAGCACGCCCTTAGGCGTACGATGGAGAAATACTCGAAGACATCGAGGTTCATACTCATCTGCAACTATTCCTCAAGGATAATAGAGCCCATACAGTCAAGGTGCGCCATATTCAGGTTCAAGCCGCTGACGAAGGAGGAAGCCCTCGCGTTCATGAAGAAGATAGCGGCCGCCGAGAAAGTGGACATAGAGGAGCAGGCCTTTGAAGCGCTGCTCGCGGTGGCGGAAGGCGACATGAGAAGGGCGATAAACATACTCCAGTCCTCCGCGACGGCGGAAAAGGTGACCGAAGCGACGATATACGACATGATATCCGGCGCGCATCCGGCGGCTATCAGGGAGCTGCTCGCAACAGCGCTGAAGGGCGATTTCTTCGGTTCGCGCCAGCAGCTCGTCAAGCTGCTCAAGGACGGAATCGCAGGCGAAGACATAGTCAGGGAGATGGGCAAGCAGGTATACGACCTGCAGATAACGGACCAGCAGAAAATAAGGCTCATAGAGAAGGTCGGGGAGTTCGAGTACAGGATATCCAGCGGCGGGAACGAGCAGATACAGCTCGAGGCGCTGCTCGCGCAGCTGGCAGCGATGAAGTGAGGCGGCTCTACGCGATGCTGCCGAAGGCGCCGGCTATCCATATCCCCAGGAAGTAAGTCGCCACTATGACAATCGCTCCTATCGAAAGGTGCTCGGCGACGACATGCAGCGGCTTCTCGTGCTGCCTCCTGCCAATGTAGTAGCTGAGCAGAGCCAGCAAGGACATGCCCCACGCCACGTCGGCGACAACTGCGTCCTGCAGCCTCATGAAGAAAATCGGCACGGCAAAGGTGAGCGCTATCAGAAATTTCGCGACGAACGTGGAGTAAGTGGACCTCCATATCTCGACCTTCTTAAGCACCCGCGATTCGGTCGACACGTGCATGCCAAGGGAATCTGAGAACGCGTCGGCCACGGCTATTGTGAGCACTGCGCCGATGACAGCCAGCTCTGAATGCGTGCCCTCGTAAACTCCGACCAGCAGGCCGAGCGTGGTGATTATGCCCGAGGTTATCCCGAAGCTGAAGCCTGCCAGGCTGAGCTTTGCCATGACAGATTTTAGCGGAGCCGTCTTATAATGCTTATCTTTAAGCGAAACGAACAATTATCATGCCTGTCTTCGTCGTCCACGAGCACCATGCGAAGCGGCTGCACTGGGACCTCAGGCTGGAACGCGACGGCGCCCTCAGGAGCTGGGCCGTGCCGAAGCAGCCGCCCCTGGCGAAGGGGGTGAAGAGGCTGGCCGTGCAAGTGGAGGACCACCCGCTCTCCTACGCCAAGTTCAGGGGCACGATACCGGAAGGCCAGTACGGAGCCGGAAAGGTGGGAATATGGGACAGGGGCACCTACAAGATGGAGAGCGCGCACGAGAAAAAATGGGTGGTCATATTCAGAGGCAGGAAGCTGAAAGGCAGGTACTGCCTGCTGAAATTCAGGCCGCCGAAGAACTGGCTGCTGTTCAAGCTTTGAAATCATTTTTATGCTCGAATTTCATCCGCATTCGCGCCACCGGCTGCGACGGTGAAGCGAATGAGCAGAATCATTCGTACTCGCGCCAGGTGTGGTTGCACTTGGTGCAACGGTAGAAGCGCGTGGGCGGCTCGTCGCTCGCGCGGGTCTGCTGCATCCACCAGAAGGCCTCCCTGTTCCCGCACTTCACGCATTCTATTTCGGTCTTGGGCAGGGCCTCGAAGTTGGCCTTCTTCTCCACGACGACTATCCTGTTGTTCTGCTTGCCGGACTCTGTGGTTATCTTCATCTCGCCCTTGCTCACGGCGGATCTCTTGCCGCATTTCCTGCAGACCATGACCGTTTTGCTTCCTGTTTTCTTCGGAACAAGCAGGCCACCGCACTTGTCGCAGAACTGCATCAAATCACTTTCACATATCATATTCCGACTACTATTTAAATTATGCTGTTTTCATGCTAGGCCGAGAAGCTCGAAAACGCCGACCTTGACCCAGCCGAGAAGCGGTATCTGCAGCACGGCCTTCCCGTGGACCTCGCTTATATCGGTCTTCCACGGATCGGGCGAGACGTTGTTGTCGCCCTGCGTCGTTATGACGCCGTTGTCAACTGCTATCGCCCTATGGATTATAGGATACCTGTAGACGCCGGACTCGAAGACGATTATGTCGCCGACTGCAACGCGGTCCACGCCCTGCACGAAAATCAGGTCGCCCTTGTTGTAGGTCGGCACCATGCTGTTCGAGAAGACTGCGACCACCGGCGTGTCCGTGTGAAGCACGAGACCGAGCACCGCGTTAAGGACGACGGCTATAACGAAGCCTAGGGCTATGTAGACTATCGTGCCGAACGGGCCTCCGGTGCACCTGTCCCACAGGCTTTTCATTTCCTTCAATCCCATGGCCATAAAATCACTTCTTCAAACATGTTAATAAATCACGCCCTGCCTATGCTCTGGCCTTTCACGATTGCCGTTGCAATGAGATGGGCGACCCTCAAGGGCTCGGGCATGGTCGCATGAAGGCTCGAAATCCTTATTATCTCGGCCGCCTCCTCCGCGAACATCCCGGCGCACTGGAAGGCCAGCCTGCCCTTGCCGGCGTCGACCCAGCTGATTTCCCCCGCGGCCTTCACGCATTCGCGCCTGCTTTCCGCGCCGGGCAGCCTGCCTATTGCGTCCAGGAACTCATCAAAGTTCGGCTTCTTCCTCAGCACGACTATCACCGGAAGACCGGTCTCTTTGTGGATGTTCCTTATGTTGACCGTGTTGAAGCCCGCGAAGGTTATGCCGTCCATCATCATGACGCGGAGATCCTTGAACTTTGCGGCATTTACCGCAGAAACAATCTTCTGCTCGGCGTCGCTTCCGTCCACCGCGACGTCGAGCTTGAGCATGCCGTCCATGAAGGAGCCGCCGCGGAAAACCACCCCCACGAGGGGCGCGGTGCCGCGGCCCTTCTCAAACGGCCCGTCGTCCCACGCAAGAATCCTTATTTCCTCCTTTATTTTGCCGAGAGGCATCGCAAATCACTTGTTGGCGCGCTTGAATTCCTCTATGAATTCCTCAGCCTTCTCCTCGGCGGCAACGGCGCCCTTCTTGAGAATCGTCTTCGGAGACTTGCCCCTTACCACTATCGCGGGCCTGGCCATGAAGGGATGCTCCCTTATCGCCGCAGCGTCGCCGTGCTCCCAGGCCTCCTTGGCTATGAGGTTTGTTATGGTCTCGGTCTCCCCCTCGACTTCCACCTTCAGCCTCTCCTTCTGGTCCTCAACAACGTGCAAATGCATGTAAATCACTTGATGAGCACTCTATTTAAAGATTGTTTTCCTTCCCGTTTTTCATGCCCACAACCTTCTCTTCCATTTCGTAAAGGTTTACAGCCTCGCCGCATTCCTTTCCGCGGCAGCCCCCGCATGCCAGTATTATCTTCGCTATGTTGTAACTGTGATTTTCGTCGGCTTCCTTTGCCCTTATCAGGGCATGGCAAGCCTCAATGCACATCTCGTCGATGCGCTTCCCGTCAAAGTCCAGCCCTCTTTTCGCATAAAGCGGGCACTTCTCCCTGAATTCCCTGAAATATGCGGCGAACTCGTCCTTCCCTACCATAAGACCATCCGAAGAATTTTGGAAAGAAAAGGATTTAAATCTCGTCCGGATTCACGATGGGCTTCTCGAACTCGGTGCGGTGCTCCACGGCTATCCTCGGGCAGGCCGTGTTGATGTAGGCGTCGAGCTGTAGCCCGGCAAGCTTCTCGGGCCTTATCTCGTCCATCGAAAGTATGAACGCCTCCCTGCCTCTCTCCACGAGCTCCCTTCTTATCGCTTCGGCTAGGTCCATCCTCCTCTGGCCGGACTTTGTCGATACGAGCACGCCTATCCTCATCGCTCCGGCCAGCATGCCGACGGCGGCGTACTTCTGCTTCTCGAACTTGGCCTTGAACCGGCCCATTTCATCCATCTCCCCGCGCTCCATGTCCACGACGAAAACGGGCTTGTCTGTAGACATCGCGAGCCCGAGAGGATGAAACTTGCCCGAGCCGAAGAAAATGAAACACTCGACCTCGTCCTCGACGGACTTCGCTGCAGAGCAATCGCAGCCGAGTATCTGGCCAGGATAGAGGCGCTTAGTCACATGCGGCGGATTGCCTATCAGCGCCTTCTTGCCCCTCTTCACAAGGAAAGCCTTCGCAGGCTCGAGCGAATCCACGAACTGCAGGCTCGAGACGAGGCCGAAGGATGAAAAGCCGGCGAGCCTGGAAAATTCCTTCGCGAGCACGGGCGCCGGATCTATTTTTTCCCTTATCTCCTCGTAGTCCACGGGCATCCTGGCTTCCAGGAACTTGGAATGGCCGTAGTGCACGACTTTCTCGCAGCCCAGCGCCTTCGCCTCAGCCTCCTTGAGGTCGCAGGCGCCGTAGCACGGGTCGCAGGAAATAACGACCGTGTCGCCCTTGGCTTCAAGCCCTTTTGCTATTTCGAGCGCCCTTGCTTTCAGCCCTTCCGGCACCTGCAGCAATATTTTCATAATTATGATCTCCATCAATCAGGCCTTTATATAGCATGCTGCACAGCCTTCCGCAGCCGCTTTTGTATTTGCACGTGCCTGGCTCCTCTATGAGCGTGCCGTCAACCGAATAAAACCTGCCTTCGCCGTCAAGGCTGAACAGCCACTGGCAGTTGTCGCTCTGGCTGTTCCTTCTGAGCACCACCTCGATTATGGTGGCCCTCTTTCCGTGCCTTTCATTGGCCAGCATCCAGCCGTAAACGTCCTTTATGCTGTTCGGCGGCCTCATCTGCACGAGGTCGAGCTCGCGGAGCTCCTTTGCGCTTATCCTGTGCCCGTAATCGAAATTCGCATCGCTCTGCGAAATGCGCCTGAACATCTCCTTCAGGTAGTCCCAGCTCCTCTCGGTCCCGAAGCTCTTCATGCAAAATCTTTCTGAAAGAAGCAATTTAAACCTTGCCGAAGACCTGCGCAAGCGCATCCATATAGTCGAAAATCCGCAGGTAATCCAAAAACGAATAGAAAAGCGGTATCAGCAGGAGCATTATGAGGATGAGCAGCAGGACCATAACGCTCCTTTTTGCGCCCTCCTCCCTGAAGCCGAAAAACGCGCCGCTGAGCAGCCCGCCTATGTGGGCGGCATAAGCCACCTCGGTCTCCACGCCTGTCGCCACCATGGCTATGAACGCGCCGACATTGTAGAGCGTGTAGATGAGAGCAACCATTATGAGCGGCACCGGTATGATATAGGGGTAAAACACCATCTCGAAAGGCTTCACTAGCATCGCCGTCCCCATGAGTCCGAATATCGCGGCGGAGGCGCCTATGGTCGGCACGCCGGCCGGCATGATCCCCAGGAGCGTGCAGGCGGCAACAGCGGCGGTGCCGACGAAGGCGGACGTGAAGAAGATGAGGAGGAACTTCGCCTTGCCCATGTTCTCCTCTATGACGCTGCCGAAAAAGAACAGTGCGATGAGATTGAGGACGAGATGGTCGGGGCTCGCATGCAGGAATATCGACGTCACGGGCGTCCAGAACTTGCCGTCAAGAAAGGACGAGAGGCTGAAACCGTAATCGTGGAACAGCTGGCTCATGGCGGCCGAACCGTAGGTCATGGAATAGAGCAATTCAAAGACGTACGCTGCAAGGCAAAGAAGCATCAGCGAATAGGTGAGCTTGCGGCCCCCGGGCTTTCTTTCGCGCCTAAGACCCTTGAACGCGGGCATCAGGCCTCACCGCGGGCCTTTTTCTCCGACCTGGCAGCCCATTCCCTGACCTTGTCTATGGCATCTATGTTCACGGAAAGAGAATCTATGCCTGCCCCGACCAGGAATTCGACGGCGTCCTCCCTGTTCGACGGCAGCTCGCCGCAGATGCTGGACTCGACGCCGTATTTCTTGCAGGCGTCTATCACGTGCTTGAAAAGGAACCTCATGGAGCCGTGCATCTCGTTGAACATGCCTATAAGCCTCTCGTTGTTGCGGTCTATGCCAAGCGTCGTTTGGGTGAGGTCGTTCGAGCCGAATGAGGCGAACTGTATGCCCTCCATGCAGAACTCCTCTATCGTCAGAGCGGCAGCCGGCGTTTCGACCATTATGCCGAACTTCACGGTCTCCGGCAGCCCTACCTCGGTTGCTATCGCCTTGGCCTTCCTCAACTCGGAAACGTCTATGACAAAAGGCATCATTATCGCCACGTTCGTCAGCCCGAGCTCGTGCAAATTCTTTACCGCCCTGAACTCGGCCCTGAGTATGTCAGGCTCGTCCAGACTCCTCCTTATGCCGTGCCAGCCGAGCATAGGGTTGTCCTCGCGCGGCTCGTTCGACCCGCCCTCCATGTTCCTGAACTCGTCCGTGCGCACATCTAGGCTGCGCACCCAGACCGGCTTGGGGAAGAACGCCTTCGCGACCTTTCCGACGCCCTGAATTATGATGCCCATAAGCTCGTCCACCCTGTTCTGCCTGACGTATTCCATGGGGTGCATTCCCGCGCGCGTGAGCATGTGCTCAAGGCGCAGCAAACCTACGCCGTCGGCGTGTTTGGCCCGCTCCGCGGTCTCGGGGAACGCAAGATTGACCTTTATCTTCGTCGCGGACCTTGCCTGAGGAGCCTCCGCGGACGGCGAAGGTGCCGCCGCAACCGACCGATATTCTTCCACATTCCCGGCATAAACCTTGCCGTGCGTAGCGTCGACTGTTATGAACTGTCCGTCCTTCAAGATTTCGGTGGCATTCTTTGTCCCGACTATGCAGGGTATGCCAAGCTCGCGCGACACTATGGCAGCGTGGCAGGTCGACCCGCCCTGGTTCGTGACAATGGCCGCGGATTTCTCCATTGCCGGCACGTAGTCGGGCGAAGTCATCTCTGTGACGAGCACATCGCCCTTGGCTATCTTCCCTAGCTCGTTCAACGAATGAATTATCCTGACCGCTCCCCTGCCAATGCCTGGGCTCACGCCATAGCCGCTGATAAGCGGCTCGCCCGCGATTTCCGCGCGCTTCTCGGCCTTCTGCAGATAGGTCACGGCCCTGGTCTGAAGTATGAAGAGCTTGCCCCTTTCGGCCGCCCATTCTATGTCCTGGGGCCTTCCGTAATGGTCCTCTATCCTTTTGCAGATGGCGGCAAGGGCCTTGATTTCGGTGTCGTTGAGGACCTGATAGCTGACGAGATCCTTCGGCACCTTGGTCATCACGGTGGCGCCCGATGCGGGATCCCTCCTCCTCATCATTGTCTTGTTGCCGACAAACTTCTCGACCAGCTCCCCGTTCCTCTTGTCGACAGCGTAGCGGTCGGGCTCGACCTGGCCCTGGACTATTGTCTCGCCGAGGCCCCAGCATGCCTCTATTATTATCCTGTTGGCACCTTCGTCCGCCGGGTTGATGGGGTCGACTGTGAAGGCGACGCCGGACCTCTCAGCATTGACCATGCTCTGGACTATGACGCCTATTCCGGCGTCCTGCGGCTGGCCGTTCTTGTGCCTGTAATATATCGCCCTCGGCGTGAATGTTGACGCCCAGCACTTTATCACGTGCAGCATCAGGCTCTCGACGCCGCGGATGTTGAGGTAGCTCTCGTACTGGCCTGCAGCCGACGTCTTCTCCGCATCCTCAAGCACAGAGCTGCTGCGCACCGCCACGAAGGGCAGCTGCTGCGTGCCCTTGATGAAATCGAGCGCGCTTATGACCTTTTCGTCCTTGAGATAAGACATGTTCTGGTAAGCCTTGGTTATTGCGTTCCTTATCTGGCCCGGCATCTTGCCAGAAACGACCATATTCTTGATATTTTCCGAAGCCGCGGCGAGCGAATTGACATCGGAGAAATCCACCTTCTTTATTATCTCGGCTATCGCGTGCCTCAGGTTGTTCTCGTCTATGAACCTCTGGAAAGACTCGACCGTGATGAAGAACGCGGGCGGCACCGGCAGCTTGATGTTTATCATCTCCGCGAGGTTGGCGGCCTTGCCTCCGACCTCCCTGACATTGCCCTTGCTGATGCCTTCTGCGCTTACTACGAACGGCATGCAAAGAATTCGCTTGGTTTTTAAATAAAGGTTTCTATGGGGAGGCTCTTACGACCCTGCAGCTGCCGGGAAGCTTCATCGAGGCCCTTCTCAGCGCCTCCTTTATTTCCGCCTCCTTGCCCTCAGGCACACGTGCCGTCATTATCTTCTGGCCGGCCCTAACTCTGGCGGCCTGCGACGCAGGCCTGCCGAAGGACATCCTCATGCCCTCGGAGAAACGGTCGGCGCCCGCGCCGGTTGCCAGGGCCTTCTCCCTCAGTATGTTGTGCGGGAAGACCCTGACCTTGAGAAAGAAGCCCTGCTCGCCTAGCTTTGCGGTCAGGTATTTCGTTGCGCTCTGCCTGGCAGCCTCGAGGCAGTTGCTCCTGAACTGCCTGTCAAGGTCGGAGACAATGTCGTAAGCGAGCGGGAAAAGCGAGAGCTGCTTCGCGTTGCCTGTCTCGAAATGGTGTATCTTCGACACTGGCACGCCCTTCACGTAGCTCTTCCTGGGCCTCCTCTTGGAGGTCCTTGTGAAAGCCCTTGGCTTGACGTGATGGTAGCACCTTCCGGGCCTCATTATTGCCATAACATTCAGAGAATAGAAGCAAGCGAGAATATTTAAGCCTTTTTACGCCATTTGAAAAGTTGCGAAAGAAAGAGCTTAAGCCCTATTTCTTCCGCTCGCGGCTGGCGTGCCTCCTTATCCTCTGTTGCGCATCGGCTGCCGCCTTCTCGTTGTTGCCTACGCCGCAGGTGTTGCCCACGCCGAAAATCAGTATGTCCTCGCCCCTTTTCGCGCGCTTGACCGCCTCCGTGACCCTCTCGACAGCGGCTGGAACCGCATCTGCGACCTCCCTGATCATGGGCTTCAGCGCCTCCTCCTCGCTCACCTTTATCGCGATGGCATCGATTGTCATGCCCTTTGCGACCGCGATGTTCTCTATGTCGTACCTCTCGGTCCCGACCCCGCCCATCGCTATGCCGACGCCCTCGGCTATCGATCCTGCTTTCTCGCCCTCCAGCTTCAAGGCGGCGTCGACGGTTATTATTCTGCTTATTTTATTTTTTCCGCAGAACTTGAGCATGAACTTGCCGGGATAGCCAGTTGACGCGCCGGGGCCTGCCGCCTTGGCTATCCAGACGCTCCTTCCGCCCACCTTTGCCTTGGCCACGGCGACCTCCTCCTCCCTGTAGACCCTGACGCCGGCCTTCACGGGTATCATCGACGCCGCGACCAGCGGGCCTATGCCGTCGCCTATGGGCATCTCGCGGACGAACGCATCCGTGGCCGCCACAGCGGCCTTGGCAAGCCTTTCTATCATGGGCATCTGCATCTGGACTATGAGCGCGAGCTGAAGCACTTTGTCCCTCTTTATCATCTCAAGATAGTGCCTCATTATCTTCGCTATCTGGTGAACCGTCATGGCCCCGCCGAGCGCGTTCCTTATGTCGGCCAGCTCCTCCTCCGTGGCGCGGGGAGCGATCTGCCTTGCGAAGAGCTTGAACCTCTCGTCCGACTGCTTCACGACCAGATCGATCTTCTTCATCACGCCGTAAGGGTCTATGGCTACCGGCGATATTGCGAAGAACTCCATGAATTTGGTCAGGCTCTCGTTAACGTGCTTTGCATGCCTGCCCGCTACCTTCCTGAGCACCATGCCTTTGGCGGTCCTGGCCATCTCCTCCAGCTCGACCACGTCCTTCTCCAGCTTCCACACGGTCTGCGTTATCATTATCCTCGAGCTGTAAAGCATGAAGATGACGATGAGTATTATCCATATCACGTTGCCGAGCCAGTCGCCGTTGCCCAATTGCGCAAGCAGATAATCCATACCAAACCTTTGTCATGACCTATTTATATAATTTAAATGGAAAGCAGCAAAGCTGTCGCAAGGGGCACCGTAATATTGTCGTCTATGCCCGGCATGCCCTCTACGACCGAAACCAGCGCGGCAATCGCCACAGCCTTCATCGGGTTCACAAAAAACAGCAGTACCGCCAGCGCGACAAAGAAGAACGCGCCGCTGCCTTCCCAGCTCTTCTTCCTGTTGTAAAACAGCGGATTATCCCCCCACACCTTTCCGATGACCGTAGATACGGAATCGCCTGCAGCCAACACGATGATTGCCGGAACAACTATCCCTGCCGGGAACAGCGCCGAAACGACCACCACGCCTAAGGAAAACGTCACAAGGCCGCCGAGCGGCACCTCGTCCGGTCTCTCGAAGCCCGTGATCCAATCGTGCATGACGCCTTCCAAATAGCCCCCGAACGGGCCTATCCTTCTGCTCCTCATGAAGCCCAGAAAGAAGGCCGCCGCAATCACCGCGCACGCAGCAATGAGCGCGGCCTGGCTGCCAAGGAAATACGCGACCAGGGCGTAAGTCGAACCTGCGGCATGGACGCCTTGCCTCTTCGCCTCGAACCAGACATCAGCCCTTCCTTTTCTCCCTTTCAACCCTCTCCACCTCCTCCTTCAACCGCCTTATTTCGCTCTTGTCCGTCAGCCTGAAAACGAGCTTGAACGGGAAAATTATGACTTTTGCTATGAAAACGACCACATGGAAGAACTCGTACGCCAGCAGCAGCATCATTGCCAGCAAAGCGAACTGCAGCCCCGTTTCAAGGGAAGGCGACACAGGCAAAGGCAGGGAAAGGTACTGCACTATCCAAGGGAAAGCAAAGCCTGCCGCGCCGGCCATCGCGGCCTTTATCGCGACCTTGAAGAGCTTGTACAGGACGAAAACAAAGACTATGAAGACCAAAAATATCGCTATCGCCTGAGCGTTCATCAGCTCCGGAAACAGCGCCATAAGAATTGTTGAGCCATCCCTTATTTAAATATTTTTAACAGCCAACCCATTATTGTAATTATGGCAAGCATCAGGATCATAGGCACCTCGCACATCTCTCCCCAAAGCGCCAGGAAGGTCAAGGAGATAATCCGCAAGGAAAAGCCCGACTGCGTGACAGTAGAGCTGTGCCCGGAAAGGTTCTGGGCGCTGAGAAGGGGTTACGAGAGGCCAAAACTGAGCGCGGGGCTGACGCACTACCTGCTCGGCATAATACAGCAGCACCTCGGGAACATGACCGGCGTGCTGCCCGGGACCGAGATGATGAAGGCAGCAGAGGCGGGGCAGGAGGTCGGGGCGAAAGTGGTGCTGATAGACAAGGACATACATGAGATAATGGACGGAATCGCCCGTGTAAGCGCCTGGGAAAAGTTCAGGCTCTTCGGAAAGCTGTTCGTCTCGCTGCTCGTTGCGCCGTTCTCGCACGGCGCGAAGATAGACCTGAGGAAGGTGCCGCCCGAAAGGGTGGTCGACCAAGCAATGGAAGAAATGAAAAGGGACATGCCGGGCTTCTACAGGGTCCTTGTCACGGACAGGAACGAGTACATGGCCGGGTGGATAAAAAGGCTGGGCAAGGACTACAACAAAATAATAGTCGTTGTCGGAGCCGGGCATAAGAAAGGGCTGAAGAGGCTTCTGGGGATGAAGAATGTCAAAGATTGAGATAAGGGACATAATCCTGTCGGTTCTCGTGCTCTCGTTCGCATTCTCAAAATTCTACGGATTCGAGATATCGCTGTTCGTCTCCGCTTCGGTGTTCGTGCTGCACGAGCTGGGGCACAGATTCACGGCCAGGCGCTTCGGCGCGCACGCCGAATACAGGATGTGGCCCTTCGGGCTGCTTCTCTGCGCGATAATGGCCATAATGCCCGGAGGCCTCATTTTCGCCGCTCCGGGCGCTGTCTACTACACGACCGCCGTGAGGAAGGAGTTCGCATGGGATGTGCACAGGCTCACGCACAAGGAGATAGGCCTGATATCGCTTGCGGGGCCGGCCGCGAACATAATAACGGGCATGATTTTCTTCGCGGCCGCAGCCGCCGCTCCGGATTTCGCCTGGCTGCTGCGGCCCGCGGCCAACATAGCCATGTTCCTGGCGCTCTTCAACCTGCTGCCCTTCGGGCCGCTGGACGGGAGGGCGGTCTTTTCTTGGAACAGGTGGGCATGGGCCGCAATAACCGGCCTGGCAGGGGTTAGCTACTTCTTAGTAGGTATTTAAATCCTTTGCGGTGTTAATAGATAATAAGGAATTTGACAACGGAACAGTGATAAAATGACGATAGCAGGGGCTGTAAAGCACGAGAAAAACGGCGGGAAGCCTTCGTACAAGCTCAGGAAAATGAAGGCCACGGAATACGCCGAGAACATAGTGCCCAAGAACGGCAAGAAAGTGATAAGGGAGGACGGGACGCTGTTCCTGACCGAAAGCTTCGACGACTTCGACTTCAACATGAGGAACTACGACGTCCTGAGGGAGGAGTTGAAAACAGACGTATCGGACTTGAAAAGCAAACTAGACAAAAGGGCCGTGGAATACTTCTCAAAGGGTTTCAGCGACCAGTCGCTGAGCCTCATAGGCGACTACCTTGACGATAAGGATCCTATAATCGACGAGGAAAGAAGGCTCGCATACAACCTCACGACCATAAAGATGATAGAATGCGAGCCGAAATCCAAGAGCAAACAGAATTACGAAGGCCTGCTCGTGCTCGCCGCAAGGAACCAGCTCGGCAAGCTGCACAGTTTCAAGCTCAAGGCCGGGGCAGAAGAGATCGAAACGCAGGACGTCGCGGAAAACATAATGGAACTGATGAGGGAGCGCAAGTATGACGCGCTTGCCAAAGGCATAGACAGGCTCATCGAGAGGCTCGAAACAGAAGGCGAATACAAGAATGACAAGGATTCCAAAAAGCTGGAAAGCGACGTCAATACTCTGCTTGAAATAAAGACAAAGGCCATACCGGCCCTGAAGGATGTCGAGGGGCTGACGAACGAGGATTTCGCCGTCATAAGGAAGTACCTCATGGGCAAATACAGCCTGGCCAAATCGCGCCACATGAAGGATTTCATCGACTTCTACAACAGCGCGGTCGAGAAGGTCAAAAATGAAATCGGCGAGGAAGGCGGAATAGCCAACATCGTGATAACAGGGATGCTCGACCCGGCGAACCTGCCGCTTTCCGCCAAAGAATATGCGGACAACCCGTACATCTACAAGGGGCTGGAGAACGCCAAACTCCGCATCATAGATGAAGGGCTCAACGAGTACGTATTTGCCATTCCTAAGAAACTTAACAGGAGGATCTTCGCCCAATCCTTTGCTTACGATATGGACGAGAATTGCTGGCTGGAAAAGAAAATCACCGAAGGCAAGGAGAAGAGAAGGGTGCTGAAGAACCCGATAACAGGCGAGGTGCGCGACATATGATGGAACAGCCGCATGCCCCTCAGGAGAACCTCAAGTGCCCGGACTGCCTCTCGCCGTCTTGGAAGAACGGCATCAATGAGAGGTCCTACCAGATATACAAGTGCACCAACTGCGGCAAGCAGTTCACCTTGCGCTCGCAATCCAGGTTCGCCAGGACAAGATACCCGCCAAAAGTCATTGTTTTCGCGGTCAAACTGCACCAGAAGCACAACCTTTCAAGCTATGTCATTGCCGACCTGCTGGCCGCCAAGGGCATCAAGGTCTCGCACGTGTCGGTCCACAAATGGATAAAGAAATACGGGGCAAGTTAATATGCCAAAATCCAAGCTTTCATTCATTAAGTTAATAAGAAAGGGTTTTAAATCCTTTCGTATCGTTACTTATTGGTAAGTGACAAATCTGGGGGCATAAGAATGGCCGAAGAGAAAACCGAGCAGAAAGCGCCTGAAGCGCAGGAAAAGAAAGAAATGACAGAAGAGACCGCATACAAGGAGCTCACTGAAAACGACGAATTTTACGATTCTTTGGGGCCCAAGGAAAGGGAGACCTATGAGGGCCTGATAAGGAAGTTCTCGGCGCTGAACATCTATAACTTCCTGTCCAAGTTCGTCAACGAGGACAAGGCGAACGAAAAAACCGACGCGTTCCTGAGGTACGTAAGGAAGAGTAACATAGACCTTAAGGATATGGCTGATTTGGAGAGCGAATACACCGGGCTGAGCGACGCATACGACGTCTTCGGCGAGAAGGCCTTCAAGGAAGAAAAGTTCTCCTACCTTTACGAACCGGACGAGGAACCGAAGCCTGCGGAACCCGAGGAGCCGGCTCCCGAAGAGAAGGAGGACGCCGTAGACTGGGGCGAGGAAGCCGTCGAGGAGGACATCGAGGAAATGGAGGAAGAGGCAGAGGAGGAGTTGCCCGGCGTTCCGAAGATGTACGACCTCAAGAACAAAAACGGCGAGACCATAATGAGCTTCGACCTCAATGCGATCGAGAACGGGAAAACCGAGGCCGCGGACGGGTTCACGTACGTGCTGGTCTCGGCCGAAGCGCTCAAGCTGGCGCTGGAAGGCCGCAAGGACATGAAGGTGTCGCCTGTGCTTGAAACCGACGAACTCGACCAAATAAGGACCATCAGAACGTGTCTTGACGATTACATAAGCAAAATCTACAAAACCGAGGAGCTGAAAGCATGGAGCAAGGTACTCGATACCAAGAACCTTTGGAAAAAGGAGGCCATGCTGCTCAGCGAAATGCTTGAAGACGTCAAAGAGGATGAATTCGAAAAGCATGCAGAACTCGGCGCGATAAAAAGCGCAATGAACAAGCTCAAGGCTGTCGAAGGCAGTCCGAAGCTCAAGTACATCTGCGCACATGGCGGAAAGGTCACCATAACGCTTGAAGACATGGCGAAAGACCTCGAGGGCATGGCGGAGTCCGGTGATTACGGCAAGTTTGTCGACGCCATAAACGGAAGCATTGCTTTCGCAACCGAGCAGGCGAAAAACATAATGACAATCAAGCCGTTCCTGTGGGGCAACGAAAGCGCCGCACAGGAGGCGTCACACGTGGGGAAGGAGCTGCGCCATATCCAGAATAACGAAGCGAAGCTCATCGAGGACAAAATCCCCGCAAAGCTTTACAAGCAGGTGAAAGATTATGCGCACAGGAGGATCGTTGAAGAGATAATGAAGGACGACGCCTCGATGCAAGCATTCGAGGAGCGTGTCATAGACGCGCTTCACGACAAACTCAACGCCAAGCACGAGAAGACCGCCGCCTACGTCATAAAGCTCGACAAGCTCGAACCGAAGTTCAAGAAGGGCAAGGTTTATGCGATAGGAGAAAACGGAGGGAAGGAAAACGTCGACCTGATAGACATCACAAAAACTATGGACCATGAACAGAAGAAAAGCATCAAGGAAGCGGCCTACTGCATAGCTGATGTTTTCCATAGCCTTGAAAAGAAGAAGCCGAACGAAGAAGCAGAGAAGGCGGAATGATATGGCCAAAGACTACGTGATACTGGGACTGAAGAACGCGCAGAAAAGGGCTGCGAAAAGAAGGAAGGGCTACATGCTGCTCGGAGCGGCTGGCGCAATGGTCACAGGAGCAATCCTTCTTGCCGAGAAGGAAGCGATAGAAAAAGCGCTCGAAGGCGGGCATGCGGACCTGCCGGAGCACAGCCTGTTCGTGGACCATGACACAGGCTACCTTGTCAACGAGACGGGCGCACCACACACGATGAAGGACGGCTCGAAGATAAAGTTCGACAATGCAACCGGCGAATACGATATAGAGGGCAAGGACGGCAAGGAGAAGGCGATAGACGCCGACGACCTGCACAATTATCTTGAAAAGAAGGAGGGCATAGACTTCAACATACTGCCGTACGAGATGGTCGAAGCGCCCGCTGGCAACGGCCAGGGGACAGCGGACCCGGTGTACCAGTATGAGATGAGCATACCGCACTCCCAGATGCCGAGCTTCGTGAAGCACATGACAGGAAAGAACTTCGACAGGTTCGCGGGCAAGGAGAAGTCGGGGAGCGGCAAGATAACGGTCAAATACGACCCCGAGACCAAGCTGTTCCGTGGAGACATCATGATTGACGGCGCGGCAGTTTATGAAAACATCATTGTGGGCTCCGACGAGGGCCTCGAAGGCTTCGAGCACAGCGTGCTCGGAGAGGCGCATGATCACCTTGAGGACGGGAAGGACGGGGACCACGGCTACAAGCCCTACCTGAAGGAGTTCGTGCACAAGTCGACCATAGACCACATGTCGCACAAGCTCAACGCCGCGAACGAGAAGATAACCGAGTATGAGCACATGCTGGATGCGGCCGACAAGGAGGCCGACAACTTCAAGGACGGCAACTGGACAGACATACCAGACAGGATAAAGGAGGCCAACGAATACATCAAAACGCTCGAAAGCTACCTCAACGACGCCGACAAAGAAGCTGATAAGTACGCCAGCGGCAACTGGTCTGACCTTGACGACAGGATACACGACATGCTTGATGAACTCGACAGAATGAAGGACCACATCAAGACGCTTGACGAGAAGTACACGCAGAACTGGAACATGGAGAAGGACCTGTTCGGGCAGGTCTACGAGCGCCTGACGCCTGAAGAGCAGAAGACACTGCAGGACCAGGGATTCAACATCGGCCTGATGGACGACAACGAAACCAACGGCGAAATGATGAGCGGAAATGTCCAGATAATCCCGACACAGGACCATTCGTTCGTCTATCTGCAGAAGTCTGACGGTCAGACAATAACGCTCAATGTTTCAAGGGCGCTCGGCGAGAAGATGGCCAGGACCGCTTACGACTTGAAGGGGACCGATGTGGACCACCACTACGGCTACACGCCGGCGTACCTTTCGGGCCTGGACAGCCACGAGGCCTTCGTAAAGGCGTGGGAAACTGCAAAGAAAAACCACTGGCACAAGACAATATACAAAACCGACGACGAAGGACAAGAGAACGAAACAGGGGCCATGGACTTTTACAACCTGCACAGAGGAAGAGGCGTAACGGAATTCGACCAGTTCTCCGAAGCGTGGGAGAACGACAAGATACACTATATCGAGATAGTGGACACAGGCGACGACGCCGTGAACGGCGGCTATGTCGTGGCCTATGACAAGAACCACAAGATGATGCCGAACACCGCAATATCGATAGATCACATGGAGAGCATAAGGGAATACTTCCAGGGCAAGTGATGATGATGAAAGGTCTCAAGGGGTTGCAGGAGAAGCTGGTTTCGGTGTCGATACTGGTAGCCGTGCTGCTCGCTGCGCTGCCGGTCCTTGCCGTCGACTCTCACCTTGTCAAGTTCAGGGTGTACGACTACGGTACGGACAAAGACGTCTATTCGGCGTACATGCTCGTCAAGGACTCCGGTGGAAGCGTGATCAAGGGCCCAGTCTACGGAAAGAAGAGCTGGTCCTGGGACATAAGCAACGGGAACGACTACAAGGTCGTCGTGTACAATAACTCCTACAACCTTTTCGAATACACTTTCGACCTCACGGCAGGCATGAGCAGCAACGTGACGTACGATGTTGGCCTTGAGGCCGACAAGAGCGCTCCAAAGACCGCAGCGACGGCAAGCGCGTCCGACTGGACGAACCAGAATGTGCAGATAACGCTCAGCTGCAGCGACCCGGCGACGAACAGCAACGCCTTCAACGAGGCCGGCACTGGCTCTGGCTGCGACAAGACCTATTACAAGATAGGAAACGGCAACTGGGACACCTACAGCTCCGCATTCTCGGTTCAGGCAGAAGGCACAAGCACGGTCTCATATTACTCCGCTGACAACGCCACAAACACCGAGCAAACCAAGACGCTGACCGTCAAGATAGACAAGACAGCGCCTTCGACCGCGATAAGCCTCAGCCCGGCGAACCCGGACGGCAAGAACGGATGGTATGTGTCGGAGGTCACCGTGACGCTCACGTGCAGCGATTCGCTGTCCGGATGCGACAAGACCTACTACAGGGTGGACGGCGGCATAGAAAAGGAGTATAGCGCTCCGTTCAAGATATCAGCTGACGGCCAGCACACTATCGATTATCGCTCAAAGGACAAGGTCGGCAACA
This sequence comes from Candidatus Aenigmatarchaeota archaeon, assembly GCA_038999215.1. GTDB lineage: Archaea > Aenigmatarchaeota > Aenigmatarchaeia > Aenigmatarchaeales > JACQIB01 > JAWABM01. The sequence goes on from JAWABM010000004.1 coordinate 22,204, forward strand.
TTGAGAACTGGCACATACAGAGCGGAATAAACATCGACATGACAAATCCGCAGGCCTCAAATGAGAACGCCAACCCGGCAAGCCCCGCCGAATACTCGCAGGAAGGAACGTACACGTTCAGCATGGATTGGAACGACGCGCTGTCAGGCGTCGACACAGTGAAATTCATTTTCAACGGAAAGGAATATTCGCCCACGGCGGCAGATTCCACGTACTCCTACCAGATGACAGACCTTGCTGTAGGCATCTACAAGTACAAGTGGACGGCGACGGACAAGGCCGGAAGCAAGGCTGAGACCGCCGAGAAGACATACACAATAAGCAAGGCAAATCCGGCAGCCTACATGCACCTTGCGCTCGAGGGCAGCGAAGGCAATGCCACAGCGACATACCCAGCCACGACCAACGCAACCGGCTGGCACAGCTTCGCGAATGCCCAGGACCTCACGTTCAAGCTGCTCAGGGACGATGTACAGGTCGGCACAGGCAGCCCAGCGACTGAAAGCATGGAGCTTGCGGCCGGGAAGTACAAGTATACTTATCACACCGACGGTGGAGCAAACTACACAGCAGGAGACATAACGTTCTATCTGGCAGTGAACAAAGGAACGCCCACCGGTTCGGTCATTTTCGCAAGCAACCCGATAGACTACGGGACAGCTGCGGGCGTCACATGCTCAGCAAGCAACGGCCTCGGCTACACGCTGTACAGGAACGGCACGGCAGTGGGTCAGTCGGACAGCACGGTGCTCGCCGCAGGCTCCTACAATTACACGTGCGTTGTGGACGGCAACCAGAACTACACAGCCGCGACCGCAGAAGGCACGCTCGTTGTCAATAGGATAGCTCCGACGATACACCTGGCGATAAACGGCAATGAGGCGGACGGAAGCCAGGACTACAAGGCGTCGGGCCTGAACATAACCGGCTGGATAGAGAAAGGCGAGGGCGCGGCGAAGCTGTACCTTGACGGGACAGAAGTGAGCAATCCCTACTCGAGCGCTGGCCTGGCAGCAGGCAAATATGAGGTCAATTACACTTATGCGCAATCGGAAAACTACACAGAATTCACAGTGACGAGGACCCTTACCATAAACAAGATAGCGCCCAAGCTCAAGCTCGAGCTGAACGGCATCGAAGGGGATGTAAACGTCAACTACCTTGATCCGCTTAACATCACGGGAAGCGTAATCGAAGGAGACAGCGGGGCAACGGCAACGCTCTACAGGGACGGCGCATCTGTGGCCAACCCCGACACCGCGGCTCTCGGCGGAGGCAACTACAAGTACGAGTTCAACTACACGGCATCGGAAAACTACACCGACGCCTCGGTATCGCACACTCTCATAATCAACAAGATCGGAAACCCCGTATGGATGCTGCTCAACGGGAACGCGGCTGACGCCGACCTTGTATACGAGGATAAGCTGAACGTCACTGCCGGAGCGGCAGCCGGAACAGTAAGCGTCTTCAGGAACGGGACCGACGTCACGAGCGAACTCGGCACTGACGTAGTGCTCGCAGCTGGCGACTATGTTTACTTCGTGAACGCCACAGGAAACGAGAACTACACGGACAACGCAACTGGAATGACATTCAATGTGCACGTCGGCAAGAAGGCCACGACAATGAGGCTCTGGCTGAACGGCACGGAAGGCAACAGGACGTACGCCATCAACGACATGGCGAACTTCACTGCGGCGCTCGACGTCGCTGGGAAGGTTATAGTACTCAACTACTGCAGCGGAGGCCAGGTGGCCGCTAGCCCGATAGAGGCCAGCGTGAAGCTCGATGAGGAAAGAGACTATGAAATCAAGGCCTACTGGGACGGGGATGAGAACTACACTGGCAGCTCCGTGACCTATTGGGCAAAGGTTCCCGACACGACAGCTCCGACAATAACCGTTGTCAGCCCGACGAACACTACCTATCAGACCAACACAATATGGGCAAACGCGACAATGGATGACGACGGCGGCTGGATGAAAGTGAACGTTGACGGAACGAACTACAGCCTTACGAACGACACGGGCAGCTGGAACCGCCTGATGACGCTCGCGATTGGCGTGCACACTGCCAAGTTCTATGCCGCTGACGAGGCGGGCAACGAGAACGCCAGCGACGTGATAACGTTCACGATACCCTGCCTGAGCCACATAGTGAACACCACGGTGGACGGCACGTACTACGCGGACAGCTGGCTGAACATCAACGCGTCCAGCGTGATAACATGCTCTGCGGTAAGCCACTCCGTCATAAGGACGAGCACGATAATCAATTCAACGGTGATAAGGAAGGACCTCACGAACATGTACATAGAGGAATCGTACGTCGACCCGAACTACACGATACCGTCGGAGAACTCGGTGATAAAGGGCAACTCCAACATCGACACATCATCGATAAGGAACTCGACAGTCGAGGACCACTCGAATGTCACGTACTCCGAAGTCGTGAACTCGACGGTAAGCGCATCGAACGTCCACTGGTCCGACATATGGTACAGCTACATACTCAGGTCCACAGTGAAGTATTCCTGGATAGAGAACTCCAACGTGACCGACTCTTACGTAGAGAACAGCACCGTGAAGAACTCGAACGTGATAAACAGCACGATACTGTTCTCATGGATAGAGAACATGACCGTCATAAACGCCTACATAGACCACGACTACATGTACAACGGAACCATCACCTACAACGGGACCAACTACACGACCCCGACGAATCTGACCGAACTGTACAAGAACGCGGACAATGAGGCGCCAATGATAGGCACCATAACGTTCTCCAACAGCACGCCGGCGCCGGGAGACACTGTGAACGTGACCATAACGGCCACTGACAACGTCGCGGTTGCCAGCGTGACCTTCAACGGAACAGCCTTCACGTACGTTCCGAACACATACACGACATGGGTCGGAGCCTACGCGATACCGTCTGCTGACGGGACGTACAGCTTCGACGCGGTAGCGACTGACTACGCGGGCAACCAGGGCAACAGGACCGTCTGGATAATTGTCAACAACTCAAGCACGCCGCAGGTCGAGATAGACGCCAACCCGCCGGTTGTCGGAACGATAAGCCCGACAGCGATAACAATAGGAAGCCCGCAGACCCTGTCGGCGGCCGTCTCAGACGACACCGGCGTGGTCAGCTGCCAGCTCTACATCGACAACGTCCTCATAGGAAGCATGAGCGGAACCCCGGTCAAGAGCGGAACTGTGGCATACCTTCACAATTTCACCGCAACCGGAACATACAAGGCCTTCGCAAGCTGCACTGACAAGGCGAACAGGACAACGAACGGAACAGCTGTTGACATCGTAGTAAGCGAGCCTGTGATACCGCCGGGATGGGGCGGAGGACCGGGAACAGGCCTGCCGTTCTCGATAGCATCGGGCGCAATGAGGATATCGGTGCCCGTCAAAATGGCGGCGGACGCCGGGAAGGCCGTGACGTTCACGGTCGACGTGGAAAACACCGGAAAGATGACGCTGACCGGAGTCGTGATATCCGTTTCGGGCGTGCCCGATGAATGGGTGACGGTAACGCCTGACAAGAACGACATAGCTCCGAACAGAACAGCGACCTACACCGTCGTTATAAGCGTGCCTTCGAACGAACCGACAGGAAGGAAGGACATCGTGATAAAGGCCAGAAGCGCAGAGAACTACGCAGCCGAAGCAGGCACATCGCTGGAGATAATCAACCCCAACACCGCATGCAGCTGCCCGGCGCCCTCGGACTGGAACGACTGCGTGAACGGCGAGCAGACCAGGACAAACTACCTGTGCGACGTGACAACAGGCTGGATATGCAAGGAGTTCGAGGAGAAAAGGGCCTGCACCGTGCAGGGACCCGGCGGGATAACCGGTGCTGTCCTCGGGTTCATAGGCAACCCGACATCGCTCGGAATATCCATAATCGTCCTGATAGTGGCAGGATACGCCATCTGGTCGATGAGAAAAGGCAAGGCGCCAAAGGCAAAAGAAAAGCTAGGGATCTAAAATTCGCCTAGCTTTTTCTGCTTCTTTTTGCCCTTCAGAACTTCCACCGTAACCCAACTGTGGCGTATGAACTTCGAGAATTCCGGATGGTTCATGGCCGACTTCACGAACGCTATCGTGCGCTCGTCGTGCGGATAGCCCACGCCGAAATCGAACTTGACCCTTTTCTTTATCTCCTCTATCTCCGCGTCCCGCTCGACCTTGGCGATTATCGAGGCGGCCGAGACTATCGGATACTTTACGTCGGCCTTGTTCTCGGCCCTTATCTGTGTATGGTTTTTTGCCATGTTCAGAAGCGTGCTCGCGAACTTCTCCGTGGTCACCTGCGGCGAGTCTACTATGGCCCTGTCGGCGCCGGCCTGCTTTATTATCCTGGCCATGGCTTCGGCCTCTATGATGTTCAGGTTCTTCTGCTCGCGCAGCCGGTCGATTTCCTGCGCAGCGATCTTGATAGTTATGAAGCCCTTCAGCACCTTCTTGAGCTCAGCGTAAAGCTCCTCGCGGCGCTTCGGAGCAAGCAGCTTGCTGTCCTTGACACCGAGCGCCTTCAGCTTGGGCAGGTCCTTCTCATCTATCCAAGCGCCAGCGACAACTAGCGGACCGACGACCGAACCGCGGCCGGCCTCATCTATGCCGATTATCACAGCCATGAGAAATAATATGGCGCGGCCGTATAAAAACTACGTCTTCTCGCCTGCTTCGCCCCTCTCCCAGACCTCATGGGGAAGGCCAGAATACACGTTCTCCTCCTCAACAGGCTTTGACTCTTTCTTGGCGCTGTTCAGCTTCCTGATATTGCTTATCTTTAGGGTCCAATGGTACACCCTCCAAATCTTCTGGCCGCCGGCAGGCGTCAGCGGCAGGCCCTCATATCTGCGGGGGAAGGTCTCCTCCCAGCCCCACTCTCCCTTCAATATGCCGTCGTCCTCAAGCTTCCAGAAAAGGTCCCTTTCTTCCGTATCGATGTTGTTGTCAAGAATCGTGTCAGAATAGCCGAAATAATTCATGATGATAGCGGCGTATTCGTCCGATGTCTTCCTGTCATAACCCTTCCTCATCAGCGCCGACATGAGCTCATCAAACCTTAGCACGACCGGTTCGCTCATGCCAATTCTTTGTAGAAAGAAACGTTTAAATGGCTTCGGAAGCAGTTCGGCAATTGCTCTACCGCTTCTTCGCTGACTTCTGCATCTCGTAAATGTGCTTCATCCTGTTTAGGTCATCCGCCTCCTCAGGCGACTTGTCGTCCCTGAGCCTGACGAAGCGCGGGAAGCGGAGCGCGAACCCGGATTCGTAGGTCGGAGAGCGCTGTATCTCCTGATAGGAGACCTCTATTACCACCTTGGGCTTTATCCTGATGCTGCTGCCCTTCTCAGACTCTATCAGCGGCTTGAGAAGCTTGGTCATCTGCCCGAAGCTCGCGCCTTCGCCCTCCTTCTCCTTTATTCCAGTGCCCAGCATGCCGCATTCAAGGAAATTACCTGTTTTCGGATCGCGAACCCCGAGTATCAGCGAACCTATCCAGCCGGTGCGCTTGCCGGTGCCCCATGTCCCGCCTATGATAACAAGATCGAGGTTCTCAAGCACAGGCTTGACCTTTAGCCAGCCGCCCGCGACCCTGCGGCCGAAGATGTATTTCGAGTCAAGGTTCTTGACCATGACGCCTTCCTGGCCGTCGGCGAGCGACTCCTTGTAGAATCTTTCGGCCTCCTTTAGGTCCTTTGTTATGAGCTGCTCGGCAAACTGAAACTTGCCCTTTATTGGAACGACCGTCTTTTCAAGCAGCTCGCGCCTGCGGGAGAACTTCTCGTCAACGACCGGCTTGCCGTTGAGATATATTATGTCGAACAGATTGACCTGAACAGGTATCTCCCTGACCATCTCCTCTATGCCGTATTTCCTTTTTATCCTCTGCGAAAGCCTTTGGAAAGGCATGGGCCTCTTGGTCTTCGGGTCTATTGCAAGACACTCTCCCTCGACAATGCAGCTGTCAGCATGAATGGCCTTCCTGGAATACTCTACCACCTCGGGAAACTGCTTGGTGACGTTCTCCTGGCGGCGCGTGAAGAGCCACACGTGATTTCCCTTCTTCTGTATCTGGAGGCGCAAGCCGTCGTACTTCTTTTCAAGCGCGACATGCTCGAAGCTTTCAATAGCTTCCTTGAGGCTCGGCGCCTTCTCGCCCAGGAGCACGGCGATCGGCTTGCTTATCTCTATCTCCACCTCGCGCAGCCCTTTATCATGCGCCTTCCTTGCTATCTTGGCGACCTCACCGTAATCCTGCTTCAGGAACCATGCCTGCTCCACGAGCTTGGCGTCGACCTTGAAGGCCTTGGCTATGGCATCCCTTATCAGGCCCTCAGCGACCCCGACGCGGAGCTCCTCGAGAACCGTGCGCACTATGTATCTGGCCTCCTTCGGTGATGCCGAAACGAGCAGATGCGATATCAGGCCGAGCTTCCTTTCCTGCGAGCCCGGACCCTCCTCTTTGGACATCCTCTGTATGCCATCGAAGACCTCATCCACCGTGAGCGCGTGCTTCTTCAGCACCATCTGCTTCCTTTTCTTGAGCATGTTTTCGGCTGTTGCGCCGAGGTCTCCGCTCTTCTTGAAGTCCTCCTCAACATCCTTCTCCGCCCTGCCAGCCGACTTGGCTATCGCCCTTATCATGAGCTGGTTAGCCACGCCGACAACCTCCTCCGACCAGCTCGGGTACACCCTTCCGTTCAGGAGAAGGACGACCTTGGAGAGAAGCTCGGGCGGGGTCTTCTCCAGAATCTCGGCTATTATGGAAGTCTTCTCGAGCTTCTTCGTGGTGGTCAGAAGCTCGTCATAGACATCGGCAAGCTCGGCATAACGCATAAACTATTATTCGGACGCCCTAATAAAAAGTTATTTAAGCCTGGCGCGCGATAATTGTTTATGCCGTTCAGGACTTTGGCCAAGTTTCCGATGAGGAAGAAAAAGGTGGAGCTAGGCAAGGGTAGAACGACAACCTGGGATGTGGTCTTCGAGAACATCAAGTCAAGGGTGTCGGTCAGAAGCTACAAGAAGGCCGATGTTCCGGACGACATGATAGAGGACATTCTCATCGCGGCGTCATACGCGCCATCGGCAGGAAACCATCAGCCCTGGGAGTTCGTGGTCGTCAAGGACGAAAAGATAAGGCAGCAGATTACGCATTCTGCGTTTGATCAAGGATGGATGATGAGCGCTCCCGTCTTCATCGTAGCCTGCATAAACATGAGGATAGCGAAGGCGTCCTACGGCGAAAGGGGGGAGAAGCTGTTCTGCATACAAGACGTAGCGAACGCCACGGAAAATCTTCTGCTGGCCGCGAACGCTTTGGGGCTCGGGACCTGCTGGGTAGGGAGCTTCAGCGAACCTATGGTATCGCTTGCGATAAAGTGCCCGGACTACGTGAGGCCCTGCGCGATAATAACCGTCGGATGGCCGGCCGAAGTGCCGGAAGCTCAGCCGCGGCACACGCTCCACGAATTCGTGCACGAGGAGATATTCGGCGAAACCGAAAGGGAGAAGGCAATCAGGGGCAGGAAAATACCCCATTATTAGCGGCTCACGCTCTTTTTGGGCTTTAAATCTTTTTCTTTCGTATAATAACTCATGGGGGACCGATTGGCGCTGGAAACGCCCGCGGACATAAGATCAAAAATCTCGGAGCTCAGCAGAAAACTGGCGGACGTGGACGAAAGACTGTCGGAAGTTTACAGGGAAGGCGCGGGCTCCGCGCTCTTCGAGCTGAAAGCCACCGAAAAGCTTAGGAAGGAGATGAAGAAATCCCTCCTGGACCTGAAGGAGAAGCTGGATAGAATCGATTATTCGAAGGGCGACAGGGAAACTCTGCAGAAGGTGCAGAAGTCGGTAGAACGCTTGGATAGAAAACTCAGCGGACTGGACGGATCGAAGAAATGGATGGAAAGTGCCATCAAGGATGTGGGCGAGGCGAAAGCCGACGTGGAGTCGATGCTGAAGGGCCTCAGGAAGGAATTTGATTCCGATTCTCAGGAATTCAAGCTGATGAACAAGAAGCTCCGCTCCGCTGTCGACGAGATTGAAAGGAAAATACGCGGAATGGAGAGGTTTCCGAAGGAAATGGAGCAGATGCTGGAGAAGCAGGATTACAACTTCAGGGAGAAGATCGAATTCATAAACTCCGCCGTAAACGGCCTCAACAAGAAGCTGTTCGACGCAGCCGCCGACTTCGACAACAAGTTCGCCCGCAAGGAAGAGATAGAAAATATGGGAAAGAACCTGAACGATGTCAAGGAATGCATAGGCAGCCTCGGCAAGAACCTGGAAATAACCAAGGCTCTCGCGGAGGAGGTGAGGGAAAACAAGGCCAGGCTCGAGGAGGCAAGCAATGCCATCAAGGCGCTAGCGAACTGGAGCGCCTCCGTCGAAGGCAACATAAGCGGGGCCATAAAAGGGATAGAAAACAACCAGGAGATGGTGGCCAAGCTCGTCAACCGGATCGAACAAATAAAGCCGACTGACCAGAAGGAAATCGACAGGCTGGCTGACAAGATAAGGGACATCGATTCAAAATTGTCCGGAATAAGGATACCGGACAACTCCGATGAAATAAAGGAGCTCGAAAAGAAGCTCGCGGGCCTCGAGGGCAGGCTCGCTGCCGCGCCCCGCGACAATACGGAGGAGCTCGAGGGCATAAGGAAGAAGCTCAGGGAGGTTGAGAACCTGTTCTTCTCGTTCTCGGTGCCGAACCATACCGAGGACATAACGATACTGAAGCAGAAGGTGAGGGGGCTGGAAACCGCCGTCTCGTCTCTGCCCGACAGCTCCGACAGCTTATATGACATTGAAAGGAAGATAGGCGGGATAGAGAAGGCGCTGAAATCGCTGGAGGAATCCGCTTCGGCCAAGCTTGACGGGCTGAAGAAGGAGACCGGCGATGCCGCAAAATCGCTGAGGCAGGAAATGGACATAAACAAGGAGGTGCTCAAGAACTTCCACACAAGGCTCTCGCAGAGCGAGGTCGGGATGGTCAGGGCCGAAGAGGCGCTCAGGAACATAGAGGCGCTTGTGAGCAGGATAGAGAGCGGACTCAACAACAGGAGCGGCATAGACGGGCTCAGGCAGGAGCTCGACAGGAAGATCGGCGAGATAGAGGACAGGCTGGCAGAACTCTCAAATACGGCAAGGCTGGACGAGCTCGAGAAGAAGTTCGACGAGCTGGACGGGATACCGGACCTTCCGGACGACCTCGTAAGAAGGCCGGAACTCGACGAGCTGGAGATGAGGTCCAAATGGGAGACAGCGAAGCAGATAGAGGAGCGCGTCGCCGATGAGAAGATGAGGCTGGAAAGGCAGATAGACGCGCTCAGGAGCAGGGCGGACGAGCTGTCTGCCAGAATGGACTTCTCGGCCGCAACGGAGCCGCTGGCAAGAAAGGTGGACGAGGTCAAGGAGAAGATGCAGGCGGAGATAGCGGGCTTCAAGGACAGCCTCTCGATACTCGAGAGCAGGAACCAGGTGATGTTTGCGGAGCTGAAAAAGCTCTCCGAGAAGGCAGACGGCACGGAGAGGATCAATTCGCTGCAAAACAGGATGGAGAACGTGGAGTTCGGGAAGAGCTTACTGGAGAAGAAGGTGGCGGAGCTTGCGGACAGGATGGCCAAGAAGGCGGACAACGACAACGTGTCATCCTTCGTGGACGGAAAAATCAAGGAAATCGAAGCCAAGATACCCTCGGACTTTGTGACAAAGAAGGACGTGGAGGTCGCAATGGCCGAGATGGCCAGCAGCATGAGCCACTCCGGCCACTTCGAGGACATAGAGAAGAGGCTAGGGGCGGTCGAAAAGAGCGTGGCCGAACTGTCGATGCTAGGGCCCTCCTTGGACAGCCTCAGGGCGACCGTGAGCAGCTTGAGCAAGCATGTTGCTGAAATGCCAAAGAATTTAACCTTTGGAGACGAAATCCAACCTGTGAAGGACGGGCTGCTGCAGCTCGGCGAGATACAGGGCCAGATAGCCGGCCTACAGCGGGAGCTGGCGGGGCTGAAAGGCAGGATGAGCGATGCGGATGCGCACGCGAGGATAGACAGCATCGAGGAGCAGCTTTCCGGCATCAAGGCGGGCGAAAGCGAGCCGCTGAGGGACATAATAAAGGCGCTCGACGACAAGCTGTACAGGGCGCTGAAAAGAAATTACGATTCGGGGTGAGATGAGTGGACATGCTCATTCAAATCATGTCGCTGATGTCCCTGCTCATAGGGATATTCATCGGCGAGATGGTGACGCTCAGGGCGTTCGGCAAGCCAAAACCGAAGGCCATGATAGCCGACATGTTCATATTCGTCGTCGTGCTGGTGATAATGTTTAACTTCATCTCCTTCACAACGCTCGGCTACCTCTACTATCTTGTCAACTTCGTGGTCGGCGTGCTGTCCATAGTGATGGTCAGGGGCATAGAGACCGGGATAAAACTGACGGAGCGGCCGAAGGAAGGGGACAAGATAGCGGTCAACATAGTGCGCTCGCTCAGCAGGTACGGCCTGGACGACAACGAGATAAAGGGCGTGCTGAAGCGCTCTGGCATCTCGCCCAAGACAGTGGACCAGTTGCAGGACCTAATCGAAAAGAACGTGCCGCACTACGTGCCAAAACTTGTGAAGATAGAGTCCGACCTCGAAGAGATAAAGGCCGGCATAGCCCAGATAGGCGCCGACCTGACCAAGCTCAGGATGAACGAGCTCGTCCATCTGAAGAAGGACATCGCGCGCATGAAGGGCAGGAAGAAAAGAAAGAAGTAATCAGCCTATTGCCTTGTCCCTTTTGTTAAGACCCCTCACCTTTTCTTCATACTCATCCATTATCTTCTTATACTCATGCTCGACTTCTTCGACGGATTGAAACCCAACAATGTCCTCGTATATCTGGTTGAATTCCAGCAGAATCTTGGGCACGATTATATTGAACTTTTTAATCAGATTATCCATGTTGATTTTCTTGCCCATCAGCTTGGACGCTTGATAGATAGAGACTAATCTTACAACATAATCCGGAACTTCAGGCAGTTCTTTTTTTTCAACGATCTGCATCAAAACAGTGAAAAAATCTTTAATGAATTCTTTTGTCTTTCCTCTTATTCGCAATTCTTCACAATCAAGTTCAACAATTCTCCTATGACTTATAAAAATAGGTGTTCTCCTTACAAGCGATGCACCCTTGAACGCCCCCTTTTTTTCCATATAGAATATGAAATTTAGAACATATTTAAGCATTTTTTACGGAAGCTCTATTTCCCTGTTAGCTTTAATCGTTATCCTGTCCATTTTAGTTGCGAAATCGACAAAATCTGTATTTGTTACCTTGTTATTTCCCATTAGAGGAAGGATTTTCTGCGATTCTTCCGCATATCCGTTTCCTATAACCTCCACTTTCTTCAATAATTCATCTTTCTTTGTCAAATCGTCCAATTTAGAAAGAAGATCATCGGTGTTTACACCGTGATTTTTTAGTGCAGCATAATCCTTTGCCAAAATTTTGACATCAGGTTCTATCACTTTATTTTCTATCATTTTCAAGTGCGAATTCGCCAATGAAACGGCATCGTTTTTGCTCAATCTGGAATCAACCAAAAGATCTTCGGCGATCCTAATCATATCATCAGCCTCAGCTTCGGTCATCCCCGTATTTTTAATCAGATTTTTAGAAATAAAGTCTTTATTATAACCGTACATGAATGTCTTGTCGTCAATCAGATGTTGGGCCTCATGTCTGATAAGCGCGTTTGGATTGTGAAACTTGAGCAAATTGGAATTCATTTCAACTTCCTTCGTGACAGCATCAACCCTTGCAGGCGTAAGGGCATCATCGCCCGTGAATTCTTTCACTATAACCTTTTTGACCCCACCATCCTCAATTTTTCCGATTGTTATCGCGTCATTGTCTATGCTCTTCAGCGCGTTTATCGAGGTCTGCGGATTGGTGACCTTGCCCTCGACTGTGGCGGTTATCTTCAGCCTGGAGAGGTCCTCGATCTGGGCCTTGCTGAGGCTCTTCTCCATCAGCACGACCTCTTCGGCGTGGAACTTGTTCATGACAGTGGCGGAATAGGGCTTTATCTTGCCCGTCTCCAGCGCAACCACCCTTTCGACTTCGCTTGTCTTCAGGCCCATGTTCTCCAGCTCCGCGACCCTCTGCACCCCGCCGTCGGTCTTTATCGCCATCCTTATGACATCGTCGCTATAGCCCCGGGACTTGAGGAGCGTTGCGCCCAGCTCGACGCCGCCGCTGCTGCTCTTGGCGAGCATCGTGGCGACCGGCCTGAGCACCGCGCCGGCTCCGTAGCCTGCCGCTGTAAGCGCGACCATCGGCCCCTTGTCCGCTATAACCATTTGAGCAGCATCCCAGCCGCCTTCCTGATAGGCCGTGCCGACGTCGGACGCGAACACCGTGCCCAAGGCGACATCGGACGCGATGAACAGGCCTGTGCCTATGCTGCCCAGGGTAGCGCCAGCAGAGCTCGCGCCTATTGCGCCGAGGCCTATAGTGCCTGCAGCTGCGAAGTCGGCCAAGAGGCCCACGCCCGTGAACGCCAATGCGACCATGCCGACAATTGCAATTGTCTCGTACGGATGCTTCGCCACCCAGTTGCCCACCGCGCAGGCGCCGTTCCAAACAGCTTTCCCTGCTGCTGCGGCACCGTTCAGAATGGCATTACCGACCTTCATCTGCATGTCAATCGCCTTCTTGCCGATGTCAAGGACAGCCGAACCGACCTGCTTGGCGACCTGTATGCCTGAGGAAACAACCTTTGATATGGCATTGCCTACCGAAGAGGCCGCCTTGGAAACGGCATTGGCAGCTGCAGAGACCACCTTAGAAGCGGCATTAGCGGCCGTAGACGCGGCCGAGAAAACGCCTTTGGCGACGGTTTTTGCGGCATTTACTGCCGCACCTGCAACACTCTCCGCCGTATTGACGATAGCGTTGACAGCCGAGGAGACCGCAGACGAGACGGTCCTTGCAATGGAAGAGACTGCGCTCGATACGGCCGAGACAGCTGACGACACCACGCTCGTGACCGTCTTGACAGCCGAGGAGACCGCGCTGGACACCGTGCTTATCGCGCTCCCGGCGGCATTCATTATCGCGGAAAAAAACTTATGGTAGGTCTTCTGTTCGCCTTGGGCATACATCTGCTTGAGCTCGTTCCAGCTGACCTTCGTAAGGTATTTCTTTCCGGCATAGGCGAAAACTACAGGAATTCCGATAGCCGCAGCGATTTCCGCGGGGACAACGAGCTCATGGGTGCCGCTGCCCCCCTCGCCCTCGAACGGCAGCGCCAGTGTGGCACAGCCGAAGAAAAGAACGAAGGATAAGCCTGACAGTAATACCCTCGCATACAGAACCTGTGCGCCCCCCACCATGACACCTGAATGTATTTGACTTCGGCAGAATAAAAGGAATTCCATCATATTTCGTCAGGCGCCGTATAACAAGCTTACAAATCGAGAATATAAAGTTTACCTTCCATATTCTTTCAGATAAAAATGCACCGTGAGGGGTGGCGTTCACAATGCGCAGCAGCGCTATTCTTATCGAGCATAATCTTTCTAATGCTCGCACCGACTGCGATGGCGGGAAGCTGGTGGGACACAGGCTGGCGCTACAGTAAGGAAATATCATTCGACATCTCAAACTCATCGGGGATCGCAAAGACAGAACTGGTGCATTTCAACGTAACGCTCGAGCCTAACACCACGATGAACTGCTCGAAGGAGCTGAGGCTGACCGTAAGGGGAGGCTGGTGCGATCAGAACAACACGTGCAAGCCGACGCTAGACGAGTGGAGAAGGAAAGAAATAACATGGGTCAAAAGCGGCAAGCAGAACAATGATCAGTACTGGAAATATTACATAACGAACTCCGAACCTGAAGGTTGGAAGAGCACAAGCTTGGACGATTCGGGTTGGAATCAGGGCAAAACGCCAATAGGAGACCACAACGGCTACAGGACGCCGTGGGATCAGGACAGCTCCTCCGTGCTCGTAAGAAACAGCACGATACTGAACATAAGCAGCCTATCTAAGGTGGTATCGGCAATACTCAAGGTCTCATCGGACGAGCAAGCAGGCTGCTGGCTGAACGAGGAGAGTATATTCTTCGACTTCGGCGGAGGCCACCCGGACTCCAACTGGAACTACGTCTACAACATCGCGCCAAGGCTCAACCTTACTGGAAAGAACACGCTCGCATGCAAGGTCTATAATATCAACGGCGAGCAGTATTTCGACGCCGAAATAACGCTAATAGTCAACGAATGGCAGAACACTACGGCGCTGACATACGACCCGGACGCGCTGGAAAACGAAGTGCCTCTCAGGGTCGACGGCGAAGCCTACAGCGGCGGCTACTGCGTGGCCGCGAACCTCACTGCGGAGGTGCAGATATACGAGGAGCTCGGGCCGAACCTGGCTCTGGGCAAGAGCACCCTGTGCTCCGGTGCCTACAGCAGCATCTACAACTGCAGCAGGATAAACGACGATTCCTACAAGGAGGAGTACAACAACACGAACCAAACGTACGATTTCTGGATGCTGCCGAACAGCCAGACGGGATGGGCAAGGCTGAACCTCAGCAACAACATGACCATAAACAGGATAAGATGGATGAACTACCATGACGGGGACAGCTATGACGCGTACACGACCAACTGGGCCGTGAAAACATCGATGTCCAACGACACCGGCTATTCGAACGTGCAGAGCGGCGTCGCTTCCTACAAGGATTCATACTTCTGGACTGACATCTCGTTCCCCAGCAGAACCGCGCAGTACGTGCAGTTCGACGTCAACGGATACAGCACGAGGGGAGGGCTGACCGAACTGCAGGTGTACAACGCCGAGATCGGTACAAGGAACTACAGGCTCTACTACGGAAACCCTTCAGCGAACAAAACAGAATTAAGGTTCGACAGCCTCATCGCAACTGTCAGGAACGGCAATCCTTCCCATGTCAACTTTACAGAGGACTACGGCAACGGGACGTTCAAGAATGTCATGACAAACATAGACAACATAAGCAGCTCCACAAGGAGCGTGGGAGTCGCGGATTTCGACAATGACGGCGACCTGGACATAATCGCGGCCGACGGAAGCTGCAACATGTACATGTACCTCAACAACGGGTCAAACGTTTTCAATGACAGGGCAAGCCTCGGCTCGTTCGGCTGCAACGGCGCCCCGAACGACATAGCAATCGGCGACTTCAACGGCGATGGGAAGACCGATTTCGTCACGAGCAGCGACCAGTACAACTACATCTACTACTGGGAGAACCACGGCAACTTCATGTTCACATCGAACAGCATGCCGGCCGCCGACTGGTGGAACAGCTGGGCCAAATTATGCGGCCAGGATGACAGGTTTTTGAGCTATCCAAGAGGAAAAGGCGCGGCGGATTTCGATAACGATGGGGACCTTGACGTAATGGTATTGATAGAGAATTACGGCAATTCCAACGGCCGCAGCTGCATGTTATTCGCGCTCTATAAGAACGATGGGAAGGGCAGCTTCACAAAGGAATACGTTTCGCCGAATTACGGATCCGGAAGCAATATGGACTCGCACAACCTGATTGTCGGGGAATTCACCGGCGACGGCAACGCGGATTTCATATTCGAGAACGGAGTAAACAACGGCGCAGGCAACAATGGCATCCTCTATCTTGTGAACGGATATGGCAATGGCACGTTCAACACGTCATACAGCGAGGTCACAAGACTCGGCGAGAGAAGCGGAGGTGACGCCTACGACTTCGACTTCGACGGGAAACAGGACCTCATAGTCGTGAACTACACTGATGCGTTGCAGAACGGCACAATACATTATTACAGGGGCCTGGGAAACTGGAGCTTCATCGGACCATACAACACCACGAACTTCACGAGGTCCCTGGCGATAGGCGGACCTCACTTCATGGAAAGCCGGAGCAACGTAACGACCGGGCCAATCAGAAGAATGACGGTCGAAGGTACGGCAGACGCCCTATCGAACGGGTCGATTATAATAAATTATCAGGGCGAGAACTGGACAGTGCCGGCGCGCTGGGAATGGGAGTGGAACCAGACCGACATGATGATAGCCGGCGAGGAGTACGCCCATCACAGGAAAATCTATTATAACACATCGTTCAATTTCACGGAACAGCCCTATTTCAACATAACAGGCTGGGTCGTGAACGGCAGCGCGCTTTGGAACGGCGCGAACTTCAGCGGCAATCTTACGCAGCCTATACTGCTCAATGAGACCACCATCGCCGCAAAAGGCAACGACACGCTCTGGGACGAGGGCATGCCAAAAGGCATACCTGTTGGCAAAGCGTCGATAGGCAGAAGGCAGGACAGCGCATTCACGACGACCGTCAACGGGAACGCTTACATAATCCAATACTTCAACATAACGAACAACGCCTCGTCGCTCCCGGCCAATTTCACCAATATCATCGTTAAGGAGGGCTGCAACGCCAACTGGACCTGCACGGGCTTCTCGAAGATAATCGACAGCGCAGAGACAACGACAGGCTGGAGCTATGACAACGACGCGAACCCGCCGGCAACAGGCGGTCTCAGGAGGGTCGACAGCTACTCGCTGAACTTCAGCTGGGAGAACAACGACCCGACAACGGTCGTGGCAAAGAACTTCAAGTCCTCGGCGAACCTGGGCAACCTCACGGACTTCCAGAACGGCAACATGAGCATGTGGGTATTCGTCGACAGCTATGCGAGCTTCGACAGCATCAAGGTGATCATAGGAAGCGATGAGAGCAACAAGAAGGGCTGGAGAAGGCTCAATACGACATTCAGCAACGGCTGGAACTACCTTATCATAGACCTGAACTCCACGCCGTCCTCGAGCTCAGGCACGATAAACTGGACAAACATCAACTATCTGGAGTTCACAATAGAGGGTACTTCTTACGGACCAGACTTCATACTCATTGATGATTGGAGGATATGGAACCTCGGAACAAAGGAGATCAGGATAGCTTCCTTGAACACGAACGAGGCGAAACTGGAATACGGGCTCGCGAAAAACAGCAACGTGATAGCAACCGTGACCGAAGGCTCGAATGACTGGCGGCAAGACACATCCAAGACGACAACAGCCGGGGGCACGGCATACATAGAGGGTAATCTAAAAATTAACAATACGGACACCATAAAATACGAGAATGTCACGCTCCTCGCGAACCAGTCTGGCCTGTCGCGCATAAATTGGAACTGCTACCATGCTGGCCGCGAGATCTACTACATACTTACAACAAACACATCTTCCGATTACCCCATAAAGTGCAGCAAGAACGCAGTAGTGACAAAGAGCGAAGGCCCATGGCAGCAGAGCGGGACAGCGACGCTTAACTCGCAAACAATCAACAAGTCCGTGGCTGTAGAGAACACCGACCCAGCCGTATCGTACAACAACATCGCATGGTCCGTAAACCAGGAGAGCGCCTGCGGCTGGTCAAGCTCAACGCTTGGCGGAACAACGAACCTGGCGGCGAACGGTTCGGCTGTCCTCGAGGCCAGGCAGAGCGGGGACTGCGTCGTGAACGTTCAATCAAGCTGGAAGCAATACATGGTCGTCGAATCCGACGAGACAGGGCAGTACATACACCAGAACCTCACGATAATAAACAACGCAAACACCGGCATGAACCTGACGCTCTATGCGAGCGATTTCAGCAATCCTACCAATGCTTTCACGCCCGTAGGGCCTTACTCTGATCCGTCGGACTACAACAGCCCCGTAGCGATAGGCGCAAGCCAAACAGCCGTCAAGAGGCAGGTCAGGAGCGGCGACGTGCTGACGCAGACGAACGGCGCAGCATCCGAAGGCCAGACGTACGAGCGCCTGGTGAACGTCACATGCTCGGACGCATGCGACAAGCTGTCCTATGTCAAGATCAGCGCGGGAGTGAACGACACCAACTACACTGACTTCAAGATCTACCGCAAGAACGGCGGCATCTGGAGCTTCATGGCGACACCGTCTGTCTCAAGCGGGACAGCCACGTGGTATGCCACCGCATTCGGCGCCGTCGAGGAATACAAAATATGGGGAAACAGCACAGGCGTGCAGCCTCCTCAGCCAGCACCGGAAACTCCCTCTGTGAACATCATGAGCCCGAACAGCCAGACCTATTCGACAGGCTCAATATGGGCCAACGTGACCACAAACATAAGCGTTGAATCATGCGCATATTCGCTGAACGGCAG
>JAWABM010000005.1:0-4284 GCA_038999215.1 Candidatus Aenigmatarchaeota archaeon
CGGCGCCATCGAGGCGCTTGCCGTCATGAGCTCAGGTACACGAATTTCTTCCCTCTGCACTCTTCCAGCAGGTTCCTGGTCGCCTCCACGTTGTTCTTCCGCAGGTCCTCCTGGGAAGCCTCGTAATCCAGGAGGGCGGCCAGATGGTACACCGTTCCGACGCCTTCGCACGCCTTTTTCACCGCCTCCTTGTCCAGCAGGTCCGCGACGCGTACCTCGACCCCGCTCAGGCCCGTGCCCTTGTATTCGCTTCTTATCAGCGCCCTCACTTCCTCGCCCCTTTTCGCCATGAAGTTGGCGAACGCCCTTCCTATCCTGCCGCTGGCGCCTGTTATCAAAATCATGCTTCGCACCACAGAATTCTTTAAGTATTCTAGAATAAATAATCATGTCATGGAAAAGATAAGCTCCATCATAAAGGAAAAGGGCCTCAGGCCGTCCGACTGCGCCTATCACACCTTGCGGGCGCTTGAGAATGGCGGCAAGATAAGGATACTTGTTGTAAAGGGGGATAAGACCGCGCACGTGGAGTACGTCTGCCCGCAATGCAGGCATTATGCTTACGCTACCCAGGAATGGAAGGAAGTCTCGAAGGCCGCCAAGATAAGGGCCAGCGTCAAATGCGCCAGGTGCGGCTACGTCATCAAGGTCGAGAAGATGAAAGGCGGCAAAAAGCCCAAAATGGAAGAATGATCACCAGATGTACGGCACTTCGGCTATCGGGCCGTATGCCTTGCATCTCGGTTCTCCGAGCTTCTTCCTGAGCGCGCTTTCAAGTTTTTTCTGGAAAAATCCGTAGGGCTCTTCGCCTCTTATCTTGAAGCGGAGCAATCCGGGCTTCGTGAAGCTTATGGTTACGTCCGCTTCCCTGAAAGTCAGTATGTTCGTTTCGGCGAAAAGCTCTGAAGCGTCTATCGCCTCGCAGAAGAGCGGCAGCTTGTCCAGCGGGTCGATTCCGCGCTCATACAGCGACCTGAGCGCATCCTTCGCCTTTTCCGGCGACGCCTTGTAGTCGAACCATATGGTTTTTGCCATGCTCCTAATGGTTCGTGAAAGCTTAAAAAACCTGCTCGCCGAATCAATATCTGTGCCTCGGTGGCTCAGTCGGAAGAGCGTTTCCTTGGTAAGGAAAAGGTCGCGAGTTCGATTCTCGCCCGAGGCTCCATTCTTATTCCGTCGTCTTTCCGTCGAACTCTTCCGGCTTTGCCTCTGCCTCGGCCTTTGTGTGCCTAACTGTCTTGTCCTGATGCTCTGGCGGGGAATATATGGTGTAGAGCTTGAGCTCCTTTGTCTTTGAGGTGTTGATGACGTTGTGCCTCGCTCCCGACGGCACGATCACCGCGCTGCCGTTCTGCACCTTGTACTTGTTGTCGTCTATCACCACAAGGCCTTCGCCTTTCTCTATCCTGAAGAACTGGTCGACCGTGTCGTGTACTTCCTCGCCTATCTCCTCCCCCGGCTTGAGCGACATCAGCACGAGCTGGCTGTGCTTGCCCGTGTACAGCACGCGTCGGAAATCGGCGTTCTTCAGCGTGTCCTTCTCGATGTTCGCGTTGAACCCTTTCACAGGCAAAACCTCCTTGTAAAGTATTGTTTTGCCGTGCCATTAAAATCTTTGCTTTTGATTGTCATCATATCACGAATTAAAAATGGGGTTTCCCGCTAATAAAGATAATCCTAGGGGCTTTTTAGAAATCTTTATATGCCAGTTTTCAGAATACGCATATTGGTGAAATCTGTGTTCATAGAGATAGTGAACATCATAGCAGGTCTCGTATTGGCGATGGGAATTCTGCCGAACATACCTGCTGTCGGAAAGAATCTGGCAAAGGTTGCCAAATGGTTGGGTGGTTTCCAAACGATCATAGGGGTAATAGCAATTATGCTCGGAATTTTGAATTTCGGGATGCAGGGAATCGTTGCAATAATAGCGGGTCTTGTATTGGTGATGGGCCTGTTGCCGAGCATACCGGCTGTAGGGAAGGACCTGGCAAAAGTTGCAAAATGGTTGGGCGGATTCCAGACAATCATTGGAATAATAGCCATATTGGTCGGTATTTGGGGGCTTCTTTAGTTCGCCCCTTCTTTTCTTTTTTCATTTAGAAGGGCATTTAAATATTCTCCGAAACAAAAACAATCTTATCGGGCCCGTAGTCTAGCTTGGCTAGGATACCTGCCTTGGGAGCAGGAGGCCGGTGTTCAAATCACCGCGGGCCCACCACTTCTCAGAAAAGCATTTAAAAGACTGGCACGAACATTCTAAATGGTCCCCGTCGTCTAGTCCGGTCAAGGATCTGAGATTCTCAATCTCATGACATGGGTTCAAATCCCATCGGGGGCACCATCAAACCTTCTTTAGAAAAAAAGCTGGCCAAGGAAAACAAAAGAAGAAAAAATGAAAATTTCAGAGCTTGCTTGCGATTTTGCCTATCCAGATCGTGGCGGCGACGGCTATCACCGTGACGATGATTGCATACGCCCACACGCCGTACGAGGCGGTGAATGCCAGCGGCCCGCCCTCGGCGAACAGGCTCTTTATCGCGTCGTTCCATGCCAGCGCGGCTATCAGCCCGAAGGCCGCAGCCATGAGCGCCGATATCTTGTCTATGATTTCCTTTTTCATGATGGAAGTTCGCTTAGCCGGCACTTAAAGATTGTGCAAATTTAGCCGCAGTTCCGTTCGTGCAATTGCTTCATGGCCCATGTGACCATGTTATCCTCGTACCTGTATACGCCGTCCTTCCCTCGCCTGCCGACGAAGTAGCCCTTGGTCCTGTTTCCGCTCTTTCTTTCCATCACGTCGTTTTTAATCATTCTGGCAACGCTGTCCGCAACGCCTAGTACGTTCACTATGTTCTCGTATTCTGCAGGCGGCAGCCTTCCGCTCTTCAGGGTCATGCGCTTCCTTATGTTCTTGTCTATGTGGTGTATCTCTATGTTGGGGAACTTTTTCCGGAGGTCATAGAATTCCCTGTGCATGGCAGCCAGCCTCTGGTCCGCTGTCCTCCCGTCCCTCGTTATCCTGACCGCGTCCCATGAGTCGCTCATTATTATGAAGTCCTTGTCGCACCTCTTCCCTGCCGGATAGGCGTGGCGTATCGCGCTTATCTCGGCGTATATTATCGAAACGCCGCCGCGCTCCCTGTAGCCCCTGGCCACGTATTCTATCTTGCTGAAGCTGTTGCCGTTCAGCATGGACATGCCTATGCCGTAGGCCGTGCCGTCGAAAGAAAGCGACGCGTCGACGCAGGCGACTTCTGCATTCCCCTCAGAATGGCGGTCGTAAGCATCGAGCACGTCGGCCAGGCCGCCTCTGCCCCCCTCAGAGCGCATAATATAATTTGCCTTCGGGGCATTTATTCTTTCGGGGCCGCGGAAATATTTTTATATATATCATCTCTGTTTTTTTCTTGTGGCAAAAGAAACAGGAGAACTGACGATGTGCATTGGCATGCTCATAGTGCTGCTTTTCCTGCTCTTCCTGTTCTTCATGAGCGAGATAGCGGCCTTCCTTGCCGGTCTCTTCTGATAAGCATTAAATACTATGCGACCATAATTCCTAACTAGGCCGGCGTCGCACAGTCAGGCAGTGCGCCAGTCTCGAAAACTGGTGCCCTTCGGGGTTCGCAGGTTCAAATCCTGCCGCCGGCGCCACTTTAAAGAATGCAGTTGCACTTTATGTGCCTGTAATCCAAGCCGAGCTCCTTCCACATGCCGACGGTCTCCTTGCAGATGCCGATGCTGTCCACGCCCTTCCTGTTGAGCTGTCTTATGACAAAATCGTAGATGTCGAACCTTTGCTCGGCGTTGAGCCTCTTGCCGAAGTTCGTCTTCTCCCCGTCCTTCAGGAAATCGGTCCAGCTCTTGTCCTTCGCATGTATGAGCGTGCTTCTCAGGCCCCTGAGCGTGCCTATGGTCACCCTTTCCGTGCCGACCTTGGCCACGTCCTCTATAAGGTCGCTGTACTTGGACTTTCACCCGTCAACTGGCACTATGGGGTCTATCCTCAGCCTGACCTCGTAGCCCTTCTTCGCCAGCTTCTGCGCGGCGGCGAGCCTCCTTGCCGGTTCGTCGTCATCGTGCTTCTTCAGCTCGTCTGTCGCCTCGTCCCTGATGCCTGCGGCCTCAGCCATCATGTCGGGAAAGTCTTCAAGCTGCGGCTCCTTTCCGACCCTTTCAAGCCTGCTCCTGAGCTCTTCCCTGTAATAGGCCAAGCCTTTCTCCATGTTGCTCACGCCTCAATATAATTACCACTATATAATAGTTAATAAATAAACTTTAAAA
>JAWABM010000005.1:4294-16487 GCA_038999215.1 Candidatus Aenigmatarchaeota archaeon
GGGTTTCTATTCCGCCGCTTTCCGCTCCCTGCGGCCAAAGCGCAGCCGCCGCACCGTTTAAATCCTTTCCGTCCCGAATATTATCAGGTGCTCTCATGCCGGACGAATATAGGCAGATAAGGGAAAGGTTCAAGGAGGACTATGACAAGCTCCTCATGCTTGTGCAAAGGGTCGCTAGAGGGAGCTATGTGGAGGACGACGTCAAGGAAATTGCCTATGTCCTCAACGCGTTTGACAAGTCATTTGGCGTTTTAAAGGCCATGCCGGACGGCCTCCTTTCCGAAGTCGAAAGGGCCGACAGGGAAAGGGTCATAGCCAAAGTCACGAAAAGCTATGAGACCGTGCTCAAGGTTGTAAACAGCTTCGATAGCAAAAGGGAGGGGAAGGGCATAGCCGATTATCGCAAGGAGATTGCCGAAAGCGGACCGACCGATGAAACCAAGGTGGCCGACATCGAACTGTACCGCAGCGATTTCAAGGAATGGGTGGCGCAGAGGAAAAAGAGGGTGGCCGAACTTGACGTTTACGCAAGCCAGCTCGAAGGCGAGATCGCGGAAATTGACAGAAGGTTGGAGGAAAGCGCGCCGAAGCTGGAAGCGGCCAAGGCAGAAGTCGACAAGATTTGGGCCCGCCTGAAGGGGCTTTCTGAAAATGTAAATGAATCTGGTTCTTAGAAACGGCATATTTTTAAGATATGCGCCGCATATTCCTAGCTAGGCGCGGTTAGTCTAGTGGCCAGGATACAAGCTTGCCAAGCTTGCGACGCGGGTTCAAATCCCGCACCGCGCACCATAAATCTTTTTATTTATGCTCTGCGCTTTAGCTCTTATGAAAACCTACAATGCTGGCAATTTCAGCGAGGCGTTCCAGACAAGGAAGCTTGTGATAGCCTGCTTCTACATGGAAACATGCCCCTTCTGCAGGAAGTTCCTGCCCATCTTCGAGAAGCAAAACGGCATGACTGGCATGGAGTTCGTCAAGGTAGACATAACGGACGAGAACAGCCCGCTCTGGGATGAATATAAGATACAACACGTGCCGTCGGTGATAGTTTTCAGGAACGGCAGACCGCTCATCCAGATGGATGCCCGGCCGAACGTGGGCCTGCGCGAGCAGGACATCTACGGCCTGCTGTCAAGGGTCATGGCAAAGGAAGTAATGCAGCCCAGGCAGTGATTTTTTTCGCCGATTCCGAATAATCGATTTTTAAGCATTATTTTCTTATTAATCCCCGTGAGAAAGGCATGCGAATCCGCATCGCGCTGAAGGGGGCCGAAGCTATTTAAGCTGCGTTCCTGAATTCTTACTTGGGCGGAGGTCGCCAAGCCAGGTCTAAGGCGTCAGGCTTAGGACCTGATGGGTTAGTCCCTTCGTCGGTTCGAATCCGACCCTCCGCACCAAATTATTTATTCCGGCCCCGCCAAATGTTTTACATGTCCGATTCTTTTCCGAACAGACATAAGCAGCTCAGGATAGTCGGCAGTCCTGAGGACGCCGATATCTGCAGAGTAGAAGGCTGCAAAATCATGTACCTCAAGAGGGAGCGTGAAGAGGATTTTTACAGCGGCGCTTATGCCGTGCCGCCGAAGGGCGCCAGACCGAAAGGAGAAAGAAAGATTGACGATTTCTGAAGGATATGAAGCATTTATATAAATTGCGGAGAAGAGTAAGTATTTTTGTGAGCGGGAGTTGCCAAGCCAGGTCCAAGGCGCAAGGCTCAGAACCTTGTGGGTTAGTCCCTTCGCAGGTTCAAATCCTGCCTCCCGCACCATAAAAAACTATTTATTTGCATCCGGCGTATTACGTGCATGTTCGACCTGTTTGGTCCGCCGGACATTCAGCTCGTCACCGCGCTGACGTCGCTGATAATAGGGGCCATTATATGGAGGAGCGAGCGCGGCGTCGAGGGCAGGCTTTTCGCGCTGTTCTTCTTCACGGCTTCTGCATGGGCGGTGATGATGGGAATAGCGCTGGTTTCCGCCCCTGAAATTGCCATGCCGCTTGCGCGCTTCTGCGTGCTTGTGGTATCCGTGGCCGGAGCGTTTTTCTGGGCATCGGCCTATAGCCTCGCGCATAAGGCGTCCGCCAAGCTGATCGGAACAATCACAGCGGCATCGGCCCTGTTAGGCGCTGTCGTGGGCTTTGTTGTCGGAGAGCCTGCGTTTCATACCGGCGGCTCAAACCCCTTCGTTTACACCGGTATGATTTATGTTTGGATGGCTCTGCCTGTGGGACTTGCGGCAATGGCGTTTTATCATATGTTTTCCGTGATAAAGCGCCTGCCCAAGGACAAAATGAAAATGAGGTTTAGGCGCTTTACGTTCTGGATAGGCGGGGCGTGCGTTGCCGCGGTTGTTCTGAATGTGGTTTCAACGATACCAGATATGCCGCAGGTGGGCGTGATTGGGCTGCTTTTGGTGGCTTATGCCACTTACCACACATTCATACGGCCGGCATGAAGTTCAGAAATATGGACATCGCCCTTTTCGTGCGTCATGCCAACCTTTTTAAAAGGGCTCCCACAATTAATTGCTATGAAATGCTACAAGCACCCCAAGTCTGCCGCGGTCGGCGTCTGCCATGAATGCGGCGAGGGAATCTGCGGCAAGTGCGCTGTCAAGATCGGCGGAAAGCTCTACTGCAAGTCCGACGCCGACAAGGTGTTCGGAGAAAAGAAGGCCGAATCCGCCCCTGCTGCCCAGGCGCCGAAGCAGTCTGCCAAGGCCATGAGGAGCAGCGTGCTCGGCATGTCGTCCACCGCATGGATGCTCGCCATCGCAGGATGGTTCATTTTCCCGGCCGTATGCTGGGGCCTGGGGCTGATACTGGGATACGTCGCCCTCAGCAAGGCCAGCGATAATCTGAACGTCTTTTCAAAAAGGGACGTGGCTGTCTGCGGCATCGGAGCCCTGATGAACCTGGCGTTCCTCATCTGGTGGGGGGTTTTCATGGTCGACCTCATATCGATGTTCGACTAGGGGGCGCTTTCCGAGCCGTTTTTAAGCTTTCTCTTTCGTTATCATAGGCATGAACATCAAGGACAGGCTGCTTGCGGCCTATGTGAAGAGCACGGACAGCGAGGACGCCCGCGTGCGCGCGCTCATGGACAGCGAAAGGCCCTATTATGAGTTCGGCAGGGTGTGCGGAGCGAAGCATATGAAGGACCCGTCCAAGATTATCGAGGACGCGGCATCGGCGTCGATAGCCAAGAAGATGTTCGGGGAGTACTGCAGGCGGCGCGGCGAGAAGTTCATCGACCCGAAGGAGATAATGAGCGTGACGGGAAAGAAGGACGCGATAGGCGAGCGCATGCTCGAGCTGCAGAACGGGCTCGCTTCCGACTATCTCGCCGCGATAGCGGACTTCAGCCTCGGCTACAGCAGTGCGGTCGGCGAGACGGCCTATGACAGCGTTGTCCAGGCGTTCGACTTCAGCGTGCAGGTGCTCAATTCCTTCTCGAACGGCTTCCTGAAATTCCCGACCGTCAACAACTACGCCGACAGGTTCCTGAAGATGCTGGACAACAGGGACGTCGAGGGCATGATAGACCTTTACGGCATGCATTGGAAGGCCATAGACGAGAAGCTCCCGGATGCGGGAAAGCTGGTGGGCTTCCTGCGCGCGATAAGGGAGCCTAAGAAATCCGATAGGCAAGCGTAGGCCGATCGCCCCGCTCCGGGCGTTCCGTCCGCCTACTTCTTGCGCATGAAGTACTTCTTGAAGTTGGCCGCCGCCTTCTTGTCGTATTTGCCAAGCTGCTTTATGACCATCAGCCCTATGGCTTTGGTCTTTACGCCGCTCTTGCATTTCCCGGCAACAGCGTTCGCCACCTTGATGGCGACAGCGGGCTTGGCTCCGGCCTTCCTGCAGCCCTTGGCTATCTTGGCTTTGCTGAACCTTTGCTTCGAGCCGTCCTTCTTGATGACGTACTTATAAGCCATACAGAAAATTGTCGTAGCCTGCTTAAAAGAATTTGGATGCCCTACGCTGATCAGCGAAATAAAAAGAAAATTAGCTAAGTTGCTCTATTTGCGGCGCCGCACCAAAGGACTTCAGAGCTTGTAGGCCTTTACCAGGGTCCTCATCTTGCCAGCGATCGCCAAGCCTTCGTTGACTGCGGCAGTGAGCTTGGCTATCGAGGCCATCTTCTCCTTGTCGAACTTCGCGTTCACGTCCTTGAAAGCCACCCTCTGTATTGAGCCTGCCTTGTAGTCGGTAAGGTTTCTCTTCTGCTCTATGAGCTCGAGCTCTATGCTATCCTGGAGCTCCCTTATCCTGCTTCCTATGTTTATCATTTCCCTGGTCAACGCCTCGACTTCGGGTATTTCTATCTTTTTGATGAATGCCATTTACCTTACCTCTTCCTGTGGTGTTTCGCCTTCTT
Organism: Candidatus Aenigmatarchaeota archaeon; assembly: GCA_038999215.1. Classification (GTDB taxonomy): domain Archaea; phylum Aenigmatarchaeota; class Aenigmatarchaeia; order Aenigmatarchaeales; family JACQIB01; genus JAWABM01. Next base: position 8,679 of record JAWABM010000005.1, read on the forward strand.
TTTCTTCTTCGCCGCCTTCTTGTGCTTCTTTTTGCGCGCCTTCTTTTTCGGCTTGTTCGCCGGCATGCCGGGCAGGCTTATTTCTTGAGCCTTCACGAGCATCTTGAGCGCGTGTATCTGCTCAAGCCCCTCGTTTACCGCATCGTTTATCGCCTTCCTTGCATTGGCCTCGTCCGCGCTGTACTTCGCGTCGTCCACCTTGAAGGTGTCCTTCGCTATCCTTCCTGCCCTGAACTCCTTTTTGTTCGCTTCAGAATTGTTCAGGATGTCCTCCAGTTCCTTCTCCCTTTCCTGGACCTTGTTCACCGCCTCTACGAGCCTTTGGCACAAGATTTCAAGCGTCGATTGGTCTAATTTCTTGACCTTTATGAGTGCCATAAATTTACTATGCCGTAGCCCGCTTATAAGCTTTTGGAGGATTACCGGAATGCCGCCGGGATAAGGCAGCGAAAGCGTGAGGTTTTTAAGCTCCACTCCTTTACTATAAGCAGATTGGTATGAAGTTTTCAGAGCTGAAGGTGAGCAAGGACACGGCCGACAGGCTAAAGGCCGCCGGTTTCGAGGAGATGTTCGATATCCAGGCGGAGGCCACGCCGTTGGCCCTCGAGGGCAAGGACGTGATAGGCAAGGCCCAGTCAGGCTCGGGCAAGACCCTGGCTTTCCTGATACCGGTGCTTGAGAGGGTGCAAAAGCTCAAAGGGGTGCAGGCTCTCATTCTTGCACCTACCCGTGAGCTCGCGATACAGATAAACGACGTGCTCGTGAAGCTCAACAAGCACGGCGGGCTGCGCTCGGTTGTCGTTTACGGCGGCCGCTCCATAGACGAGCAGGCAAGGGCGCTGCACTCTGACGTCGAGGTTGTGGTCGCGACACCGGGCAGGCTCATAGACCACATCAGGAGGCACAACATCGATTTGCGCCGCATAAAGATGGTCGTTCTTGACGAAGCCGACCGCATGCTGGACATGGGCTTCATAGACGATGTCAAGTTCATCCTGCGCCAAACCCCGCCGACCAGGCAGACCTTGCTCTTCTCTGCGACCATGCCCGACGAGATAAGGGGCATGGTGCACCAGTTCATGAGGGATCCTGTCACTGTCGAGATCCACGCGGAAACGCCGACAGTGATGACTATAGCCCAGGAGGCCTGGGTGGCACTGGACAGGGACAAGGTCGGCTGCCTCAAGCACGTGCTCGATGTCGAGCGCCCGGCCGCTTGCATAATATTCGTGGAAATGAAGCGCGATGCGGACCGCCTCGCGCGTGAGTTGTCGAAATATTATCCCGTCGAACCCATACACGGCGACCTTTCTCAAGCGCAAAGGGAACGGGTTCTCGCGGGCTTCAGGAGCAAGAAGCTGACCTACCTGATAGCAACAGATGTCGCGGCCAGGGGCCTCGACATCCCAGCCGTCTCGCACGTCTTCAATTACGATCTTCCGAAGGACGTTGAGACCTTCATCCACCGCGTGGGCCGCACAGGCCGTGCAGGCGCGAGCGGCAGGGCCATAAGCATAGCTGTGCCGGAGCAGTACAACGAGCTCGCCGTGATAGAGCATTTCGCAAAAGTGAGCATTGCAAGGAAGTTCTACGCGGGTTCCATGGACGGGGAGAAGGCCGCGCTTCTCGAGGACCAGCTCAGGACCAGCCAGGCCATAATACCCGCCTGGACAAGAAGGACGGGCGTGCCATCAGGAAGGCCGCAACGTGGCGGCTTCCGCCGCGGCGGTTTCGGCGGCAGGCCTGGCGGAGGAAGAGGCGGAAGGTTCCGTGGGGGCGGCCGCAGGGGCGGCTTTCACGGTGGCGGTCGCAGGGACCGCGGCGGCTTCAGAAGAAGGCCAATGTGAGAACGCCTAGAGCGAAGCAGTACGGCGAGAACCAATGGAACTTCCCGGTCTTGACTATCTTAAGGAGCGTGCCTATTGCGAGGTAGCCTGTGGCGAAAGCGAAGGCGGCGCCTGCCATAGCATCGGGAGTGAGCGCAAGCGGCTCCCATTCCATTATTGTGGCCCCGATTATGGCCGGTATGGAAAGCAGGAACGAGAATCTGGCGGCCTGTTTCTTTTCCATGCCTGACATCATGCCTGCGGCTATGGTCGAGCCGCTCCTGGAGATGCCCGGTATTACCGCTATCCCCTGAGCAATCCCTATTAATATAGGCGGTTTCAGGTCTGTTTTTTGCCCGTTTCGACCTATGAAGCGGGTCCCCAGCAGCAGCATGCCGGTGGCCAGGAAGGCGTATCCGACACTATGCGCATTGCTGAACATTGCTTCTGCCGTGCCTTTGAGCAAGAAACCGGCAGCGCCAGAAACCAGCAGGGCCAGCAATATGTGGGGCACCATCCTCCCCTCTCCCTTGAAATCCGCCCTGGCCGTCAGCCTTGCGAGCGCTGCAATGTCTTTCCTGAAGTAAAGCGCGACAGCGGCAAGCGTGCCCATGTGAAGCAGGAGGTCGAAAAATACCGGCGGGCTTACGCCGAACGCTGACTGAAGCAGAACGAGATGCCCTGAGCTCGACACCGGCAGCCACTCGGTCGCTCCCTGCAGCGCTCCTAGCGCCGCGGCCTGAAGCATGTCCATATCATAGCTTATGCTGGCTGGAATAAAAAACAACTAGAAAAAGAAAAAACAGGGTTGCTTGAACACAGTTGAAGTTTTTAGAACTTCTTATGCTTCTGGAAGCAATCCCTGCAGTACACAGGCTTTCCCTCGGTTGGCTTGAAAGGAACCTCGCATTCCTTCCCGCACTCCGAGCAGACGGCCTTGTGCATCTCTCTCGGTCCGCCGAAGCTCCTTCTTGGCGGCCCTCTGCCGAAATCTCTCATTTATTCACTCCTCTTTTTTAGATACCACTCAGAAGCCCTTTACGAAACCCCCTGTGCTATCTCTTGATGGAGATTAGCTTCCCGAAGCTTATAAACGTTCCGCCGAAGGTTTTTAAACTATCGCGCCGATTTCTTATTGGCGGCATGGCTGGGATGGTGTAGCCTGGCAACATGCGGGCCTGTGGGGCACTTTTTGTGCAATCCACGAAAAGGCGCGCAGAAAGCCTAAGTCCCGGGTTCAAATCCCGGTCCCGGCCCCATTTAATCCTTTTCGGCGAGGAAGCCCGCCAAGAAAGCTTATTTTTCCAGAGCCTTCACCAGGTCGGCCCTGGCGATTATGCCGACAAGCCTTCCGTTCTTCAGGACCGGAAGGCGGTTGACCTTGTGCTTGAGCATGAGCCTGGCCGCCTTTTCGACCGTCTCGTCCGGCCCTATGGTTATCGGGTTCCTCGTCATGAATGCTTTGACCTTCAGTTTCCTGCTTCCGAGCATCTCCTTTTTGGCCGCTTCGAAGCAGCTGCCGCACTTAAGCGCCGCGAGTATCACCCCGAAGCCCGTCGCCCTGTCGTAATGTATTTTCGGCGAGAAGGCGTCTATTGTGCCGATTATGTCGCTTTCCGTGACGATGCCTACGAGCTTCTTCCCCCTCATCACAGGCACGCCCGAGATGTTGTATTTCACGAACTTCTTAAGGACGTGGAAGAGCGTTTCGTTCTCTTCCGTTGTTACGACCCTTTTTGACATGATCCTGCCGACGAGCATAAGAATTATTTCCTTGCCGTGATATAAATGTGCTCCTTCCCTAACATCTTCTTCCTGCTGACGTGCACAGACGTGAAATGGGCCTTTCTGAACGAGCTCTTTAGCAGGCCGTCTGATGAAAGGAACTTGTGCAATGGTATTCCCGGCGCCTTTATGGCGAGGAAGCTTGCTACGCCTCCTTTCTTGAGCGTCCTGCGCAGCGCCTTCAGCTCCCTCTCGGGGTTCACGAAGTAGTTTATCGCGACCGCGCACACTATCCTGTCGAACGTGCCGGCCGGGAACGGCGCCGGCCTGCTGACCTTCACGAACATAACGTTCGGCAGGTCCTTCATTTCCGCCCTCTTCACCGCCTTCTTCAGCTGCTTTACCGACAGGTCCGCCGCGACCACTTTCCCGTCTCCGACCGCCTCGGCCACCCTTTCGGTCATTTTTCCGGTCCCGCAGCCGTAATCGAGCACGGTCATCCCTCTGCCGAGCTTCGCATTCCTGAGCAGATGGCGCATATCGCCTTGGCCGTACAGCAGGGTCATGTAGGCATTCATCGCGAAATTCATCCTGTCCCAGAACTTCTCGACGAACCTCCTGTCCGTGAGTAGCTTCACCGCGACATATCCTGGCACGCCGAGCGCCACGAGCACGAGCCCTGTAGCTATCGTTTCCGGGCTCACTTGGACGAAAAGGAACACCAACGCCGCTATCGAGACGTGCGGGAACCACCATGGTGCCTTCGACTCCGACCTTATGCTCTTCCTGAGCATTATCAGCGAGGCGAAGCACAGGATGTACATTATGAACACGGACGAAAGCAGGAGCAGTATGGCGCCCTCGTAGCTCCCCGGCAGCACTATCAACGAAGCTATCGCTGCCTGGAGCAGGAGCGACCTGCCCGGCGTGCCGAATCTGGACAACCTGCCGAAGTATTTCGGGAACAGCTTCTCGCCCGCGAGGGCGTACGGCACCCTCGAGTTTGTGAACACCTCGGCGTTGAGGTTGGCCATATTCACCACTATGGCTGACACTATCAGGAATCCGGCCGCAGCCTCAATGACCTCGGTTATCGCGACCGCTTCGGACAAATTGGACCAGCCAGCCGAACCTATTGCCACGAAGACCATGACAACGAACAAGAGGGCCACAGTGATGGTCGTGGCCTTCACGACCTTCGGCACGGTTTTCTTCGGCCTGGCGACCTCGCCTGAGACCAAGGAGGAGGACTCCCAGCCCTGGAAGGACTCGAAGCACATGGCCATCGCGAGGCCGAACGCGCCTATGCCCAGCGGGAAAAGCGGCTCGAAATTGGATAGCTTCACTCCTGGAGTCCCCAGCGCTATGAACGTGCCTATTATCGCTATTGTCGACGCCGTGAGTAGTATCTGTACATTCGCCCCGACCTTTGCGCCGAGGTAGTTTATCAGCGTGAAGGCGGCTATGAGAATGAGCGAAAAGGGCGTGACAAAACCCCCTATCTCGGGCACTATGACCATTGTGAAGAACGATATGGCGAGCGCCAGCGAGCTTATGGCTATGGTGTTCTGCGCCCACATCGTCCAGCCTGCCAGGAATCCCCAGAAGTCTCCGAATGCCTTTTTTGCGTAGAGCACCGGCCCCCCGCTCTTCTCGAACATGCCGCCGAGCTCGGCGAAGCAGTAGCCCATCGGTATCGTGAGCAGCGCGACCGCAGCCCAGACCAGCATCGAGCCGGGACCGAGCATCCCGGCTATTGTGCTGGGCATTATGAATATGCCAGTGCCTATGATGCTCCCGACAGCCAGCGCGAAAAGCTCCCAGAAGCCCAGCTTTTTCATGCATTCTGTATGGGAGAGCCTGTTAAAAAAACCGCTCCTGGTCGAAAAACTTTATATGCGGCAAACCTTATGTTTGGTATGGTAGTCGAGGCGTTCGGCATTCTGCTGCTGCTGAGCATAACGATAATTTTGGGTTACATAGGCTCCGTGATATTCGAGCGCACCAAGATACCGGACGTCATCTGGCTCCTGCTGCTCGGCCTGCTGCTCGGCCCCGTGTTTCATGTGTTCCCGACCGAAGCCTTCATGGGAATATCCTCGCTGATGGCCGCCCTGGCCCTGATAATCATACTTTACGACGCCGGCCTGAACATGGAGTTCTACCAGGTCATCAAGGAGGTGTCTAGGGGCATGCTCCTCAACGTGGTCAACATAGTGCTGACCACCGTTTTCGTGGCCTTTTTCGCCATGCTGGTGTTCAATTTCAGCTATCTGCAGGCGTTCCTGCTCGGCGTGCTGCTGAGCAGCACTTCTTCCGAGATAATAATCACGACGATGAAGGGCCTGAACGTCAGAGACAGGGTCAAAATGCTGCTGGACGTGGAGTCCGTGCTCAGCGACCCGTTCGCCATAGTGGCGACCCTTGCGCTCACCCAGGTGATGATGTCCGGCGCCTCGCTCTCCGCCACTGCGAGCAGCATAGCCGCCGCCTTCTCCATAGCCATAGTCATAGGCTCCGTGGTCGGCATGGCCTGGCTGATGGTGCTCGACAGGCTCAGGGGAAGGCCCTTCGACTACATGCTCACGCTCGCCGCGATATTCATACTCTATGTCGTCTCCGAATCCGTGGGAGGCAGCGGGGCCCTTTCCGTGCTCGCGTTTGGCATAGTGCTGGGCAACGCGAAGACGTTCTCCGAGATGTTCAGGTTCAGCAAGGTCCTCACTGTCGACGAGCTCCTGAAGAAGTTCAACATGGAGATAAGCTTCTTCGTGCGCTCGTTCTTCTTCGTCTATCTTGGGCTCATAGCCTCGATAAACCCGCAGTACGCGCTCTACGGCCTGGGCGTGGCTGCCATGCTCATCCTCGCGAGGCTCATAGGCGCCGAGCTCGCCACCTTCGGCATGGGGATGACCGATTTCGAGGAGAAGATAACAGGAATAATGGGCCCGAGGGGGCTCGCGACCGCAGTCCTTTCGCAGCTCCCGCTGGTCTTCGGCCTTCCCGGCGCCGAAATTTATTCGAACGTGGCTTTCGTCGTCATCTTGGCGACCGTCATATACACCGCCGTCATGACCAGCGTGCTTTCGAGGAAGATGGGCAGGGCGCCCGCGCCGCCGCAGCCGGCTGCCGTGACGGCAAAGCCTGCCGAACCCAGGAAAAGGCAGGCAAGGAGGCCGGCCCGGAAGAAATGATTCAGCGCCTGGCTTTCTCCTCTTCTTCGAACCCGAAAAGCAGGGCCTTTATCACGAGGAATATCGCTATCGTCCCTGTCGGCACGAACAGCAGGTAGGGGAACGGCGTCGTGAAGATGAGCTCGAGCCTGAAGGGCCACGAGTAAAACGAATGGTGCACGTCAAAAAGCAGGACGGCCGCGAAGGATATCAGCGCCGAGACCGCCAGGAACACCGCGTCTGCTATGAGCTCGTCCCTTGTCACCGCCGACCTCCTTATTTTGCGCCTCATTTTCGCTGCCATTCAAAACGATTCGCTTTCCCGGCTAATAAAAGTTACGGCGATTGCCATGAAAAGCTTTAAATAGGTTAAAATAACGTAATTGTATAACAGGTAAGAATTCGTTTCTTACCGCGGGGGAAGTAACATGGCGCCGCTGTGTTACGTTCTTGCGGTCACGGAAGTGCCCGCGGTATCGGCTTGGCTCGAGCTCAGCCATGAGGCTGCTATGACAGGCCAGTTTCCAGTCCCCCGTTCAGGTGAAGGCAAAACATTGCGCTTTTGTCCGATGTTGGCGAGTCGGTGAAACTCCGAGAAAGGGGAAATTGTGTTTTTCCGCAATTCCGGTTGATCCTGCCGGAGATCACCGCTATCGGATTCCGACTTAACCATGCGAGGCGAGAGGTGCAAGACCTCGCCGTACTGCTGAGTAACACGTGGTTAACCTGCCCTTGGGTGGGGAATAATCTCGCGAAAGACAAACCGTACCTTTATATGTAATCTCATGTAGCTTGAGATTATATGAAACCTGAATACTTGGCTGGATTTTTCGATGGTGAAGGGTCTTTGATTTTCAGACTTAGAAAAGACCCCAGATACAAAAATGGATACCAAATAAAACCGCATTTGGACATCACGCAAAAAGATCCAGAGGTGCTAAAAATAATACAAAAAGAATTTGGTATGGGCAAACTCTATAAAAATAAGGATGGGACATTTCATCTGTGCGTATACAAGACTGATGACATTGTCAAATTCTTGAAAATTATAGAGAAACACAGTGTAGTGAAGAAAGTTAACATTA
>JAWABM010000005.1:16497-39044 GCA_038999215.1 Candidatus Aenigmatarchaeota archaeon
GCATGAATCTTTTTCAAAACAAAAAACATCTTACACCAGCCGGTTTTGAAAGGATTAAGAGGTTGTGGTTTGTCCGCGAAAGTGAGGCTAATGCCCCATAGCCTTTGGATACTGGAATGTTCCAAAAGCCAAAGCTCAGGCGCCCAAGGATGGGACTGCGGCTTATCAGGCTGTTGTGAGGGTAAAATCCTCACAAACCTATAACGAGTAGGGGCCATGAGAGTGGGAGCCTCCAGATGCCTTCTGAGACATGAAGGCAGGGCCTACGGGTCGCAGCAGGTGCGAAAACTTTCCAATGCGTTCACGCGTGAGAAGGGGAGTCCGAGTGGTTGCGCTTTGCGCAACCTTTTCCTCAGCCTAGAAAGCTGGGGGAATAAGCAGTGGGTAAGACGGGTGCCAGCCGCCGCGGTAATACCCGCGCTGCAAGTGGTGATCACGATTATTGGGCCTAAAGCGTCCGTAGCCGGCCCTGCAAGTCCTTGGTGAAATCCTGCAGCTGACTGCAGGGCGTGCTGAGGATACCGCAAGGATTGGGACTGGGAAAGGTGTGAGGTATTCCACGGGTAGGGGTTAAATCCTTTAATCCGTGGAGGACCACCTGTGGCGTCATCCTTTGGGTGAAGCTGTACCGAGTTCCGAAGGGTGCCACAAAAGGCGTCACACCGGAACAGGTCCGACGGTGAGGGACGAAAGCTGGGGGAGCGACCCGGATTAGATACCCGGTTAGTCCCAGCTGTAAACGATGTCCGTTTGGTGTTGCACGTTCTACGCGAATGTGCAGTGCCGGAGCGTAGGTGTTAAACGGACCGCCTGGGGAGTACGTCCGCAAGGATGAAACTTAAGGGAATTGGCGGGGGAGCACACAAGGGGTGGAGGCTGCGGTTCAATTGGATTTGACGCCGGACATCTTACGGGAACTGACAGCAGGATGAAGGTCAGTCTGAAGGGCTTACCAGACGCGCTGAAAGGAGTTGCATGGCCATCGTCAGCTCGTACCTTGAGGCGTGCCGTTAAGTCGGTTAACGAGCGAGACCCATGCCGCCAGTTGCAACCACGTTCTCCGGAATGTGGGCACTCTGGCGGGACCGCTGATGTTAAATCAGAGGAAGGTGTGGGCAACGATAGGTCCGTATGGCCCTAATGCTCCCGGCTACACGCGGCCTACAATGACCAGGACAATGGGATGCGACGCCGAAAGGCGAAGCCAACCTCCTAAACCTGGCCTTAGTTCAGATTGAGGGCTGTAACTCGCCCTCATGAAGCTGGAATCCCTAGTAAGCGAACGTCATTATCGTTTGCTGAATACGTCCCTGCTCTTTGCACACACCGCCTGTCAAGCCATTTGAATGGGTTTTCGGTGAGGCTTTTCCCGCGACCTAGCAATAGGACCGGGCAGAGTCGAGCCGAAAATCCGTGAGAAGGGCTAAGTCATAACAAGGTAGCCGTACCGGAAGGTGCGGCTGGATCACCTCCATTTAATCCATGTGCGAGGGCTTCGGAGCGCTTATGATTCGCCAGCATCGGTTCCATTTTTTCCTGCTAGCTTGAGCTACAGCGTTTCAAACCAGAAATCATCTTGAAAACTAGATATTATCGTGCTGGATACGTGTCACATGCCCGTCTTTCTCGAGTTCCTTTACGTACTTTTCAACCTGCTTCTCGGACATGCCGGTTGCATCCGCTATAGCCGCGATGGTGGACGGGTCCTCCTCCAGGAACACTTTGTCTACCCTCTTCTTGCCCTTGTTCTCGATTCCTGTAATCCAATACGCCCTTCCGCAGAGCAACAGCCTTCCGCGCCCGTCAGGGCCTTCCTTGAGCTCGGCGCCGAGCGCAAGCAGGGCTTCCAGCTCCTCGTTGGTGACATATTTGTTGCCGTCCTCTTCCCCGAGGTCGTATTTGCCCTTCTTTTCGTCGTACCGAATCTCATCGCCAACCTGGATTTTTACAGGGTTGTTGCTCATGTCTCTTATGGCGTACATCCTGCCCTCTATTTCCATCGCAAAGAATCTTTCGGTCTCATCGCAATAGATTTTGCAGCGTTTCCCCTTCTTCTTGAGGGCTTCGAGGTCCTTCTTTTCGAGCGTGCGGCCTTCATAGCTCTTTTTCATGGAAAGATATTGCGGCACAACCTTTAAATTCTCCACGCCATTACCTTTATTTCGAGGGCTCGTAGATCAACGGTAGATCGCTTGCTTTGCAAGCAAGAGGTTTGGGGTTCGAATCCCCACGAGTCCACCAAACCTTCTTTGGCAAAGAAGCTTTGCCAATAAAGCGTGCATTTAAAGAACCTTCACGCGCCCTTGTAGAACGGGTTTATCTCGCAGCCGGCGCACTTGTCATCGCCTTCCTTCGGGGCGCGGCCCCCGGGGCAATACGGCCCCCCGCACCTGTCGTAGTTTATTCCGCACGGGCCGTGCCTTATTTCGGCGGGCGCGGGCTTCTTTTCGCCCCTCATCTCCGCGAGCAGGTCGTCCAGCCTTCCCATGCGAAAAAATTGCGCGGAAAAGGATAAATCTGGGTAGGTAATGATAGGGAAAAACGGGCATCAGAGCGCCCGCAAAATCACTGCTTCTTCGCCAATGCTATCTCTATCGAGCTGACGTTCAGCTTCTCGCCGTTGTCGCCCTGCACTGTTTCGGTCCCTATGAGCACGTTCTTCACGTGCGTGTCCGTAACGAACTTGTTCCTCACTATCTCCGCCACGTCCACGGCATGGCTTATGGCCCTGCCCCTGGCCTTGAGGAGCACCTCGGGCCTGCCGTCATTGAACTGCGTGACGCAGGCCAGAACATAGCTCATTGCGGGCTTCTTGCCGACGAAAACTACGTTGCTCTCCGCATTTTCTGCCATCGTTTTGCACCCCCTGTTTTGACTGTCTTACTTGATTCTCTGCGGTGCCGGAAGGTTCGGGCATGCGCCTGCGCACACCACGGTCTTGCAGCACAAATCCTGGTTCCTCGCATCCGTTGCGTAATCCTTGCACTTGGATTGGCAATAGTTGTACAGGTTCGTGTAGTTCAGGTACTTGAACGGTATGTTCGCCGTGTTGGAATCGCAGCCCCTGCTCTGCAGCTCGCTACAGGCCGCGTTTCTCGCCGAGTTCTCCGCCAGAACGTTGCCCGGGTTCGCGAAGTATATCGCTATCAGCCCGAGCATCACCAGCACTGCCACTGCTATTATGACGAGAACGTTCACCGGAAGCTCTATCCCTTTCACTGTTTTCACCTAAGACCTATTTGGGACACTATATATAAATAGTTTTCATGGCACGCTGCATCCGCAGAACTTCCTGCATTCGTTTGCTGTCGTTTTTCCGTAGCATTCGCTGCAGACCTCCTGCAGGTTCGTGATCAGCCTGCCGTTCTGCGTGAAGTTGGCCACCTTTATGTTTTTCGGATCGTTGCTGCAGTCCTGCACCATCCTCAGGCAGGCGCTCGCCTTGGCCGAATCGCAGCTCATGCTCGGCGTCGTGAATATGAGCACGACCAGCGTTATCAGCACTATGACCGCCACAACGATTATGACCAGCACGTTTATTGGAAGTTCGAGCCCTTTTTTCATGGAAGAATTTTTGGTCGAACCGCCTTATAAGCTTTATCCGCTTGAAACCTCGGCTTTCCTTGGCAGTTCGTAATCATAGTTTGTCAGGAACTCGAGCCTCGTGCTGTCGAAGCCGCCGGGATAGAGCGAGATGGATTTGCTGTCCTCTATTGACACCTTGATTCCGAGCTTTACCAGGACCGTGTCTGTCCTTATCAGGGTGTCCTTTGTCACGCTTATGTTGAACGCATAGCCGTACTTGCTGGCCAGGACCGATTCCATCTGCTCCCTTATATCGGATATTGCGCTGTTGGCCGCCTCGCTGTCATAGAAGTCAAGCCCGGCCAAGCCAGCCCGGTCGCCGAGCCCGCACTGGAACGAGTATTTTATGAACTCTGTGGCGTTCCTCTGCATCGCCTTGCATTCCTCGCCTAGCTTGCCTTTTAGGCTGTCGGCCGCCGAGGCGGCCAGCGCCCTGTCCTCGTTCTCGAACAGGTTGCGGCCGGCCCTGAGAAGGCCGAAATATGACGTTTTGACTGTCCTGTTGAACCTTCCAGAAGTCTCCACCGTGACCCTGGGGTTCTTTGCGTTGATTATGACGAACCTCTTGCCGCCGGACGCCGTCACATCGCTGTCCGTATGGCTTATTGAAAGGTCCGCAGCATCCCAGCTGACGGTCATGTTCTTGAAGAGCGTTATCTCCGATAGCCTGCCCATGTCGCCCGCCACGCTGTCGTTGAATTTTTCCTCCAGCTCGGCCATTGTGGGAGAGGCCGCCGACCACCTGGCAAAACCCCCGCCCTCGCTGCCGAGCGACGTTTGCCGCAGCAGCGAGAACCCGGCCGCCGAATCTATCGTCCTTTTCATCTCTTCCGCGGCCAGCTGCGCCGCATAAACGTGCCTTGCGCTGCTCGCTATGCTAACCCTCTTGTCGTACTCCACCGACTTGTCGAGCACGAACAGCACGGTGACTATGATTATTATCACTATGCCCAATATGAAGGCTGTCGCCCCTTTCATCATCATCCGCTCCACAGGGACAGCGCGGCCCTGTCCTTTCCCGCCTGTACCACGTACTCGGTCCTCACTGCGTGCTCGGTGTGGACGCCCATCCTGGCAAGCTCGGTCTTCCGGCCGCCCGCCTCGAGCATGAGCGTGTAGGGCTTGTCCGTGAGCTGGCTCATTATGATGGCGCTGGACCTTTTCAGGTCTATCTCATTGCCGTTCAGCGTGAAGTTCGTGCTGCCAGCGCTCACCGAATAGGTCAGAAGGTCCCTGATCCTGTAGCCGTGGTCGGTGGTCTCCAGGTAGGAAATCATAATGTTGTCCGCGTTCGGCGAGTCGTAGAGCAGCACGCCGTTCACGTACACCGTGACGTTGACGTGCATTATGAACATCACCAGGGCCGCTATGAAGAGCATGGTCAGCGTGCCGAAAAGGGACGTTATGAATGTGAATATGTCCGTGAGGTAGAATATCCCGCCTTTCCCTTTACGCCATGGCCTGTACCCTGACAACCATCTCACCTGCCACTATCCTGTCTTCCGAAAACTTGAGCGAGACAGGGAACGTTCTCGTCTCGCCTTTTGTCGTCGCTCCGCCGAAGCTCCACGTCCTTCCGCCGCCCGTTATTTTCACGCTGTACACCGCATCCAGGTCGATGCACAGCTCCTTTGCGCTGTCCAGCTTGCTCACCTCGAACACGCCCCTCCTCGGCTCGCCGTTCACCGTCTCCGTGAGGCACGGCGCGGAAAGCGCGGCCTGCCCCAAGTTCAGCGTCATCCTGTCCGCGTCGAATATGACTATGCTCCCGTTGTACGATATCGACTGCATCACCATGCCGAGTATGCCGAATATCAGTATCACGGTCGTCATCAGCTTCAGCAGGAACTCGGCTATTTCCATCATTCGACACCCAATGTTATCTTGCCGTCCGTTTTGTTGACCACGAACGCCTTGTTTTCGGCCGGGTTCATCGTCACGTTGCCTGTCGCCACGTTCGTGCCCGCGCACCTGACATACGCTATCGGGCTCGGCGGGCCGAACTTCACGTACCCTCCCCTCTCGATGGTACGGCCTCCCCTGTAGGCGTCCTCAGGCGGCAGCACGTTTATGGTCTTCGCGCCGAGCACAGCTGTGAGCGGCGTCGGCGTCACTGCCAGCTCGACCGTCATGTTCCCGCCCCCTATGCAGCCTGCGCCTATGAAGCTGGCCAGCGAGTCCTGGACAGTCGAAGGCGCGGAATAGAGCATGTCCGAGACGAGCTGGGCGCCGTAGGTCACGGCCCAGTAGAACACCACGAATATCAGGACTATCACTCCCACCAGCACGATTATGTCGTAAAGCTGCGTGCCTCCCTTCATTTGGCCGCCTCCGTGGCGTTGCCGAACGCCACCTTGCTGTAGTCGAGCGTGTACAGCCCTATCTCGTCCCCGCCCGTTATTATGAAGTTCTCCTTCCCTGCCTCCTTGAAGTACTTGTGCCAGCCCTGCTCCGATTCCGACCACTTCGCCACCGAGTCGCAGGTCCGCACCTGATTGCACAGGTCCGACGCCGTGGCGCTGTAGCCCTCGGGCACGATGAAATAGACGTACCTGAACGGCTCGATGCCGTATTCCGCGCCCTTCACGGCCTCCACTGCGCCCTCCCTCGCCGAGCCGAGCGCGACCATGCTCCAGTTGAACTTGCAGCTGCCCGACGCGTCGGCCAGCCTGAGGTACCTGAATGCGTAGCCGTCCTTCAGCAGCATCCTCGTCGTGTTGCCCTCCATCGAGGTCTCGGCTATCTTGGCCCAGCTCTTCGTGTCGTTGGATGCCTGCACCGTCACCGTGGTGTTACAGCCCTTGGCCGCCGGCTTCAGCGAGATGAATACGGTCCTTTCGTTCCTCACGGTGCCGAAGTCGTACGTGTGCGTCGCATAAGCGCCGCAGTTCTCGTAGTTGTGGTCTGCCCTAGACTCGGCCGTCTCAAGGCACTCTTTGGTCGAGTTGCCCTTGATCAGCGAGCACATTACCCCTATCCTGGATTCGCTAATCCCCATGTAGCTCGTCAGCTGCTTCAGCGTGATGTTCCTGAAGTCTAGCGGCACCCTTTTCAGCTCGGACTCGGGCACGTCCGCATATATGTCCGGCTTTATCACCTTCACCAGGTCCGCGGGATCGTCGCAGGTTATCTTCGTGGCGTTCTTCTCCGCGCCGTACTCGTACTTGAGGCAGCATGACATGAGGACGGAGCTGGCGCTGTCGAAGCTCTTGCAGCCCGACTGCATGTTAGCTTCCGTGAGCTCGCTGAAAGGCCAGCCCGGCCAGAGCGCGGCCGTTTCCGCGCAGGCCCCCGCTCCCCTGCAGTAGTCGACATCCAGGCACGGTATCGGCGCCACCATCGCGATGAACTGCGTCCCGCTGGCGGGTATGGCCAGCTTCTTGCCGGCCGTCTTGGCTGCGAGCTTGGCGACGGCCTTGGCGCTGGGCTTCGACCCGAGCGAAAGCACGTCGGTGATCAGGTCGACGACATAGCATCCTGTTTCCGCGCTGTACGCCGTCAGAAGAGACGCGAGCGTCCCCTCGTCGGAATAGCAGTAGTTGGAGGCGTCCCCAGCGCTGCACTTGTCTACATAGCCGTAGATCGTGCTTCTTCCGCCCTCCTTGCCCACGTCGTCCCCCCTCCTGAACGTCACCTTGCCGTAGCAGGGCGCTATGAGATAGAATGTCGGGTCGTTGTCCGCTATCAGCATTCCGTCCCTGACTATCCTCACGTTCGTCACGTTCGGCGAGCTTATCTTGACCACCTCCTCTCTCCCGCGGATGTTGAAGCAGAGCGCGTTCCCGCTCGTGCAGGGCTCTTCCAAATACTTGGTCTTGAAGAACTCCTTGAACTGCGTGGTTGTCGGCCTCACGTCCCATGGCCTCTGCCCCGCGAACGAGCGCTCGAACGGATACGACTCCGAGAAGTGGAACAGGCTCTTCAGCTTCTCGTACGCGTCGACGGCGGCTACGCCCGTGGCGGGCTTTTCGCCGGGCGTGAACACGCTCTCGACAGGCTTCTTCGGGAACTCCTTGTAGTAGGCCATGTATTCCGGCACCATCATCCCCATGTAGGCTTGCACATAGCCCACGCCGTAGAGCGAGAACGTGTCCTCCTGGCAGAACCTGACGGAAGCGACGTTGCACGGCTTGCCTGTCACAGGGTCCTTGTAGTTCTCGTAGTTGCCCGCGCACTCTATGGCCCTCTTCATCTCCTCGATGCTCAGCCTGGCAAGCTCGTCGCAGTTCGAGCGGGGGAACACGACATACACGAGTATCAGCGTGAGTATGGCTATGATGACGGAGACCGCGAACATGACGGCGTGCGATGTCCCGCGCATACCCTAATATTGCGGTTGGGCGATTAAAAAGTCTTACTTACAGCAGGCTTTCTGCACTCCCGCCCTGGTCGCGGCATAGCCGGATTTGCCCGCCAGCGCGGTTATCTTCATGAACCCGCTGCTGTCGATTTTCTTGTCGACCGCGCAGTCTATGTCCTCGAACGCCGCGTAATTGCCCTGGTCGTTCTTCTGGCAGAAGCCGTCCATCACGAACCTTGTGCAGCAGGCGGTGAGCGTCGCCGAGATTTCCTGGCTGCTGGCCGTGCCTGTCAGGGGCGCGAGCATGAAGTACGCGACCAGCACCACGACGAAACCTATGATCACCAGTATTATCAGCGTGACCGCGAGATCCACGCCTTTCATGCCCTTGCGCCTCCGCTTATCATGCTCCTCAGCTGGTCCAGGAGCGGGTTGGACGCTCCGGATATCATGAGCACCAGCAGCGCCGCTATTATGGCCGCTATCAGCACTATTATCAGTATCACCGTCGCGTTTATCGGGAGCTCGACGCCTCTCATCAGTAGCCCCTCCTAAGCAGCGAGTTGAAGAAATCGACCAGGCCCTGCGCCGGGTCAGCCGCCTGTCCGCTGAACACGCCCATCACTATCAGGCCCGTGAGCAGCAGCGCTATCGCCACTATGACTATCATCAGGAACGTCATGGCGCTTATCATCCTATCACCCTCCACAGGACGAAGGCCGCTATTATGGCCAGTATTATCATCACCAGGAAGCTTATAGTTTCCTCGGATATGCCCTTCATCACACCTTGCCTCCCATGCCGCTTAGTATGCCCTGCAGCCAGTCCGGCTTGGTGATGTCCATGCCCGACTGGTAGGCCTGATAGGCGATGTATATCGCCACCGCGACTATTAGCAGCACTATGAATACGAATATTGCCATTTCGATGGACGCCTGCAGCCCTTTAGACATTGTAGAACGCCTCCAGCCTCTCATTGTCAACTATTATAAGGGAATAGTCGTAATAAAGCGTGTCGGTCCTCACGCCGTCGTATTTGGCGCTTGGTCCGCCCTTGCAGTCATACGACCACCTGTTGGTCTTGTCTGTGCAGCTGTTTATGCAGAACTTGCATTCGCCCGGCACGCCCATTGCCCCGCAGCTCGGCCCGCCCCAGCCCGTGCTCTTGTCGTACATCCAGTACGTGACTATCACGTTGTAGGTCTTGTTCGGTTCGAGGTACTCCTCGTTGACTATCAGGTTCGAATTCACCTGTATGGTCTTGAAGTCGGGGTTGTCGGCCTTGAGCTGCTTCTGGCATGAGTCCTTCTCCGACCAGTACTTGTAGTTCATGTCGCCGAACGTAGAGTCTGTAGCCCATTCCATTAGCGACCCGACGATCCAGCCCCCCATTTCCACGCTCTTGTCGCTGCTCATTATCTTCTGCCTTGCCCTCTTGTACTGCGTTTGCTTGGGCAGGGTGACGTAGCAGTCCGGCCCGTCGCATTGGTTGTAGCGGAACGTCCAGAGCGCGCTGCTGTCGCTCTCGCTCTTCACCTGGATGGCTTTCACGTATTCTGCCGCGAAGTCGTTTATCAGCATCTTCTGGCTGGGCCTGAACGTGATGTTCCTTATCATCCTCAGCTCGGGGTACAGCAGCCCTGCCGGGGTGCCCCTGGCATTGTAATCATTGTCCTTGAACAGCGCGCCGAGGTCCTTCGCGACAGCGGCAGGGTCGGCCGTTCCTATGTCCTGGCCCTTCGGGATCCTCGGCATGCTCACCTGATACGATTTCGTGCCCGTGTTCCAGTAGACCACGTACATGAAGTCGGGCACGCAGTTGTTTGGCGTGTAATAGCCCGTGGCCTGGCTGGTGACGCTGCAGTTCTCATAGCCCGGCGGGAAGAAGTCCACCTTGCTGTCCTTGACCTTGTAGGTGCTCTCCTGATAGTCCTTCCCGTACCTCGTGCTTGTGAAGTAGTCCGCTCCGCCCGATGTCCAGCTCGTTATCCTGTCCGCGTCCGGGCATATCTGGCAGTCTTGCACCCAGTCCGGAGAAACCGTCGAGGCGACCTTTTTCTTCTTGGTGAGATATTCTACCAAAGATGGCGGAAATATGTCTTTGATAATATCCTTTGTCGCCTGCCCTGTCATCGCCAGCACGTTGGTGACTTCGACGTTCTCGCACTTGCTGTTGCCGAACTTCAGGTTCTCCCCGCCTACGTTCACCGTGCTTGCGCCGGTGCAAAGCTTCTTCTCGCCCACCTTCATCCTGTTGAGCAGAAGCGAGACGCAGGCCTCGTCGAGGTGCTGCGGGCAGTTCGGAAGGAGCGGCGTGTCGAGCCCGCACGCCTCCGCTATCTTCTTCCTCTGGTCCTCTGTCAGGCTGGCCGACTCCCAGTAATGCGTGAATGTGCCGTAGTTGATCGTATCAATGTCTATTGCGAACTTCTTCGCGCCGATGACCCTGAGCTTGTCGCTCAGCGCGAGCGCCTGGCCCCTGCCGGCCGAGTCGGACTCGCCGTACCGGACGAAGTCGTCCCTTATCGTCTTGGCGATCGAGCAGCCCACTTCCGTCGCCGTGGTCGGCAGGCCGAGCCCTGTCAGGTCCACGCTCTCCACCCCGAACGCCGAGGAAGCGAGCGGCGGCCTTATCTTCGGTATCGAGCCTATCACCATCTGCGGGAACATCTTGCCGAGGTCCCCGCCCGCCGCAAGCAGCCCTATGAGAAGCAGCGAAATTATTATGATTCCTACGACAGCCGCCAGCGATTCGACCGCTATTCCTCTCATTCCTGCCACCAATAATAATTGGCCGGCTTATTTAAAATGCTTCACACTTCGATTATCCTCGGCCCGAAGAAGAAGTACATCATGTCGTAGTATATGCTCCTCACGAACTGGTAGACGAAGCTGTTCGGGCCCTGGCTGACCACGAAAGCTATGAATATGGCCATGAAGGCCACGCCTATTATGAGCACAACTATGAACATCGTCGACTCCTCGGAAAGATGGTAAGGCATTCCATCACCTCAGTATTACCTTGAGCTGCGCCATCATGTAGAGCGCTATGGCCGCGAACAGGTCCTGCACGGCCTTGAATATGTCGCCCGGCCCGGCTCCCGTCAGCACGCCGAGCAGCAGCAGGAATATGGCGACCACCATGATTATGGTCACCACGAGCCATATCGACTCCTTTGTCATTTTTACCGGCATGCCGTTCACCTATATCCCGGGCACCTTCGACCCGAGGTTCTCGAACATCTTCGCCAGCCCCGTCCAGAAGTCGAACTTCGGCAGGTCCAGCTGGCCCGTGTAAGCGAGCAGGCCTATTATCACCATTATTATCGCCACCGCGAATATGAGGTATATTATCAGCATTACCGCCTTGTCTTCCATGTCATCCCACCGCCCCGGGCATCACCGCGAACTCCGCCCTGAACTTGTCTATTGGGCCTTTCCCAGCGGCCGCCGATATCTCCCTCAGCTTCGCGCCCTCCGGGAACGTGAACGTCTTGCACGCCTCGCTGTACGGGCTTGTCGTAACAGCTTCCTTTGCTTCCTGGCCGTCGCCATAGGTCACCTTGAACGTGATCAAGGTGTACTGTCTCGGCACTGCGCAGACCGTCACGTTGCTCGCCCACACGCTGCCGAACTTGTCCTCCACGTTGACGAACTGCACCGAATCGCAGTCGCCCATGCCGATGGCCGGCATCCTGCACTTCGCGCACTCGTCCGAGACGACCGAGCTGAAGCAGGCCTTCCCTACCTTGCCGTCGAAGCTTATGCCCGAGCTCTCGGTGCCTATCTCCATTGGCTGCAGTACCGAAAATATGAACTGTCCGACGAGGAAAAAGGCGACCACGACCACTGCCGCGAGTATTATCCATATTACCATCATCACGACTTCGTTCGTTATGCCTTTCATGGTCATCCGCCTGATGCCGCGAGGTTGAGCGTTTCGGGCGTGAGCAGCGAGGTTATCGCAGGCCCGAACAAGCCGTACGTCACGAGCCAGCTAATGACATAGATGAGGACGCCTATCGTCAGCGTCCTGCCTAGCGTGGACCTCAGGCCGACAGCGTCGTCCCCGAACTCTATCCTGTTCACGAACACCGAGAGCAGTATGATGGTCTCTATCATGTAGATGCCGACTATTATCTGGAATTCCGCCGGCCCGATTGGCATCTTGCCGCCCATCATGGACGGCCCGAACATGAAGCTGTACTGGAACGAGTTCATGCCCTCCCCTCCCGCCGACACGAGCCCGGCTATCTGCGAGCCGAGCTTTGAGAGTATGTTTATTATCACGACCGCCATGGTTATCGTGACGCCTGCCACGAGCGGTGTGAGTATCGTGGCGAGGAACCTCATCGAGGACAGCGTCTCCCCGAGCACGCTGTTGACCTCCTCCTTCACCTCGTGCACGCCGTCGAGGTACTTGGATATCGTGAGCATCGCCGACGACGTCGCCGCCATGCCCTTCTTGCTGGATTCCAGTATGGTGGACATTATCGACCTTATCAGCCGCGACGGGTAGTGCCAGACGGCGCCCACCTCCTTGTCGAAGAGCGCCTGCTCGAAGGTGTAGCCGAACTTCTTCATGTTCTCGCTGGTTATCTTGAACAGGTCGGCTATCTTCATGCCCTTCATGTTGGCCGAAGCCCTCTCTATCGCCAGCTCTATTGGCGTGCCCTCGGATATCTGGTTGCCCAGCTGGAACAGGGCGACCGAGAACTCGTTCTCTATCTTCTCTATCTCGCTCCTTATCTTCATCTTCTGTAGGCTGTCCAGCACGCAGTACGTCACTATCGACATCGATATCGCCGCCGTCACCAGGAGGGAGAGGTTCACGTTCGCGAAACTGGCCCTCGTGCACTCCAGCTCCACCTCGGCCGATGCCGGGCTTATGCACGGCCCGACCGTGTATATCGATGCCGCCATGAGGGGCAGGAGCACCATCAGCGAGAACACCCATATCGGCACCAGCGCGCCGCCTATCCTGAGCTTGCCCATCGGGGGCACGCCCCTTGCGAGCGATATGTCCGGCTGCGAGAACGTCGGCGGCCTGGCCTTGAGTATGTAGTCGATGAACACCCAGAGGAACACCGGAAGTATGAAGTTGTAGCCGAGGAACAGCATGGCCGGCTTTATGACGTCGGCCATGAAGATGACTATTATCGGGAACAGCACCAGGCCCATGACCGGAAGAAGGACGCCCATCGCGTGTATGAGCATGACCGGCATCCTCAGCCCGCCGACGTAGTGCTTTGTCCTTTCCATCGTGCCGTTCAGTATGACGCTGAGGGTCTCCTCGAAGAGCTTTTCCCTCCTCTCCTTCTCCCTCACTGAGCCCCTCAGCAGGTTGAGCGCCTCGGCGAACTCC
This sequence comes from Candidatus Aenigmatarchaeota archaeon, assembly GCA_038999215.1. Classification (GTDB taxonomy): domain Archaea; phylum Aenigmatarchaeota; class Aenigmatarchaeia; order Aenigmatarchaeales; family JACQIB01; genus JAWABM01. Next base: position 29,748 of record JAWABM010000005.1, read on the forward strand.
TCGTTCCTGCCCTTCCACTTGTCTATGTATGACGCTATGGCCGCGTCGGCCGTGGAATAGACGCCGACGTTTATGTCCCACAGGAGCTTCTTGAGGTCCCAGGCGAGCGGGCCCTTCAGGTTCTCGGACGCGAACTTTATTGCGCCCTCCATGTTCGGGCTGGTCCGCATGTAGATTATCATGTAAAGCACCGCGAGGACAGAGTCCGCCGACATCTTGAGTATGGTCTTCTTCGCGTTGGCGGACGGGTAGGTGAAGATGTAGTAGAACGCGCCGATCATGATTATGACCAGCATTACCGTGAAGAAGCCCAAGTTATAGACGAGCGAAAGGAACGTGGCTATGAACAGCATGAAGAACGTCAGTATCGAGAAGGCGAGCACGCCCCTCGGCGTCACGCCGAGATAGCCGGTTTTTATGTCGTCGTCCATGCTCCTTGCAATGCCCGCCGGCGGGTCCACCGGAAGTATGCGGGCGGACGCGGAGCACAGCCTTTCGAACAGGTTTTTCGGCTGCTCCTTTATCTCTGCCAGAAACTCCCTGTATTCCGTGGCCTTCGTGGCGATCTGCTTCTTTTCGGGCAGCCTGAGCTCCGCGGAGCTTATTATCTTCTTGAGCTCCGCCCTTTTCGCTTCGAGCGCCTTTCTCCTGGCCTCCTCAAGTTCTTCCCTCTTGCTTTTTTTCCTGCCGAAAAGCCCCATCATGACACCTTCTTTGCGGAATCCTTGAACCATGCGAGCCATTCGTCATAGACTCGCCTGCTGTCCACATCGCCTGTCTCCTTCCTGCTTTTTTCGCAGAGCGAGTGGAACATCTGGTTTGAGGCCACGGTAGTCTCCGCCTCCATCAGCTCCCTGTTGCCGGTCTGCCTGGCTATGTCGACGATCGACTGGAGCACCTTCCCCCTGAGCTGTATGTTGTCCCATATCGCGTCCCACCTTCCGGCCCAGCCCGGCACGCTCTTGGATATCTGGTTTATCACGTAGCTTTCCCCGTTCATCAGCGTGTCCGTGGGCCTGAGCGAATCGCTGTCGCTGCTGTATTCAAGCAGGTTTACGAAGCCGTGCTCCTGCACAGGGTCCTTCTGCCAGTGCTTCCTCACCTCGGTGACTTCCGTCACCCTTCGCAGGCTCCTCAGCCCGTCCGGCGTCCTGAGCTTGTTGCACACCACCACGAGGTCGGTCGCCTTGAAGCTGGTCGGAGGCACGCCCAGGTCGTTCACGACCCTGTCGAACACTCCGTACGCCGATTCGCCGTGTATGGTGCCGGCCACGACGTTGGCGAGCGCGCCGATGCGCATGGCTTCGTAGAGCGCCTTCGCCTCCACCGAACGGACCTCCCCGATGAACAGGCAGGAATCGCCGAGACGCAGCGCGGTGCGCAGCGCCTCCTCGGCCGGAAGCTCGAGCTCGACTCTTGTTATCACGGAGCGCGACTTTAGGCGCTCGATGTTGTAGCCCAGCGAGCGCAGCGCCTCGACCGGAAGCTCGAATGTGTCCTCGACCGTGATTATCCTGTAATACGGTATCACCTGCAGCATTATCGAGCCCAGGAGCGACGTTTTGCCCGCCCCTCGCGTGCCCGCCACCAGCAGCGTTCTCCCGTATGAGGCCATGAACCACAGCAGGCCTGCGAAGAGGGGGTTGAAGAATTTCGCGTCAAGGTAGAGCGGGAACGTCCACGGCTTGAACCTGTGCCTCCTCAGCGCGAACGCCAGCCCTTCCGGAGACAGCCGTGGCGCTATCGCCGCGACCCTTGCCACGCCTCCAGGCACCGCTATCTCTGTGTCGAGCACAGGGTTCGCCTCGTCCAGCGGCCGCCCGCTCAGAAGCTTGAACCTTGTGGAAAGGCGCTCTGCGTCGGTCACTGTCGGTATGAGGTTGGTCTCGCACTCGTCGAACTCCTGGTGGTTCACGAAGAGCGGCGTCCTGCCGAGCGGGCTGTTGATGTTTATGTCCTGTATCTTGGGGTCCGCGAGCAGCGGCTCTATTATACCGAATCCGGCCGTGTTGCGCGTCAGTATGGCGGCGAGCCTGGCCATCTGCTCCGAGCTCATCTTGAAGGCCCTGACGTCGGCCAGGTCCCTTATCAGCTCCTCGCTTATGGACTGGAATATCTCCCTCATCCTCTGCTGCTCCTTCATCTCAAGCTCGTGCGGCCTGCGCTTCTCCAGCACCCTGCGGGCGTCGTCGAGCAGGGTGTACTCCTCCTCGGTCAGCCTGAACTCCGGCGGAACAATGAAGTATATCGGCCTCACCTTGCCGGGCACCTTGTAAATCTCGACCTTTATGTCGCCTATGTCGTACTTGGAGAGCAGGTCGCCTTTCGGGGGCATTGTCACGTATTTGGTGAACATGAAGCTGGGCCTGGTGAGCGGATGGAACAGCTTCCTGTATACCGCCCTGTCGCCGACCTTGAGGCCGGCTATGAAGGGCTGCGCCCTCTTGATCAGCTCGGTCCGCTCGAGCACGTCCCTTATCGGCAGCAGCACGTTGTTCAGGTAGGCGTCCATGCACTCCTTGTCGACGCCCTTTTCATGCAGTATCCTGACGTGGCGTATCTCCCTCAGCAGGCTCACGTACGCGCCTATCGGGTCGCCCCTCAGCTGGAACGTGGCGAAATTGTACAGCCACGAGTACCAGGCCGAACGGTACTTGTCGCACTTCACCGGCCCGAGCGCCTGCTGCGAGATGAGCTTCCGCTCCTTGGTTATCTCTATTATCGCGCCCGCTATCTCCGACAGCATCGCGGTCTGCTCGTAATCGTACTCATTGTCCCTTGTCTCGGTCAGAATTATCGTGTGGACCTTGCGGTCCGTGACCAGGCGGTCGATTACCCTGGCCATTATAACGTCGAAGTCCTCTATGTTGGACCCGAATATTCCTCCGAGGCAGTTCATCTTCAGGACTCCGTTTTCGACTTCGATTTCATATACCATGGACAGTCCTCGAACAATATTTATATACAGACCTAATTATAATATAACCTGTAAATAAATGTTGTGATTTTATGGCTGAGCTGGACATCCAGGCTGTTCTTAACGAGGCCTACAGGAGGCTTAACGAGGACACTCGCAGGCTCCGCGCCCTTGAGGAAAGGAGCGACCTGCTCGAGAGCAGGATAGGCAGGCTTGAAGGCGACATTCTCAGGGTGCAGGACGACTCAAGAAAGAGGTTTGACGCGGTTGCAGCGGCGATGAAAGGTCTCGAGGAGAGGATGGTGCTCCTGGATAATGAGATAACCAAGCTGAACAAGCTTATGGAGAAGACCGCCAGGAAGAGCGAGGTCGACGCGCTCCAGAACCTTGTTGAGCTCTACAATCCGTTCAAGAAGAAGTGATGATTATGGCAGAGAAGGAGGTAATTCCGGTCGAGCTGGTGCAGAGGCTGGCTGCGCAAGGAAAGTCCGAACCGCAGATAATAGCCGAGCTCAGGGCGCACGGATTCACGCCCGCTCAGATAAGCAGGGCGATAAAGGAGGCCCTGAAGGAGGAGGTTTCTAAGCCAGAGGAGCTTGTGCCAGCGCCGCCAGCCAGGCCTTCCGAGCCGGGCGGCCCGCACAGGATGCCTGCCGAAGTAAGGCGCAGGGAGGCCGTCCTGCCGGTGCCGGCCGAGATAATGCCACGAAAGGAGAGGATGGCCTTGCCAGAAGCAAAGCAGCCTTCCGAAATATCGCTTCCCGTGCCTGCTGAAAGGCCTGCGCCGGCCGTGGTCGCCCCCAAGATAGGGGTCGAGGAGCTGGTCGAGCAGGTGGTCGAGGAGAAGTGGAAGGAGACGAGGGAAAAGATAGACGGCTTCCAGAAGCAGGTCGACGCGGCCAGGGAGGCCGTCGAGGGGATGAAGGCGCGCCTGGCGGCCGCCGGGACAGAGGAGAAAGGCGAGGAGAAAAGACTAGGCGCTCTCATTGAAAGCCTGCGGGCCGACGTGGAAAAGCTGGATTCGCGCACCGAAGCGCTCGAGAAGGCGTTCAAGGAATTCTCGTCGTACATGAAGAAGAAATAAATAGTATCGTCCCATAATCTTTCTTATGGAGGAAGAAAAGATACACGTCAAGGTCAGGATTCCCGAACTGAACAGGACCGTCGAGATGGATGTCGGCTATCAGGAGAGCGGAAGGAAGATACTCGGCGACGTCTACGAAAAGTTCAAGCCCGAGTTCAACGTCAAGGGCGTCGACGACGTCAGGAAGATGGTGCTTTACGAGAGCAGCGGCAGGAATCCCCTGAACAGGAGCAAACAGGTCATCGATTACGCCAAGCCGCACGAAAGGTTCGTGGAGGTCGTGGTCGGCACAATCGACGAATACAAGAAAAAGTTCTTCGACAAGGTCAAGGAGGACGCGGCGAGGATGCGCGCCGCGCGCGCGGCCAGCGCCTAGGCTTTCGAGAGGGCCTGCATCAGCTTTTCCATCCTTTCCACGAAGCGGCCAGTCTTTTCCATCGCTTCCTCTATCTCCTTCGGCTCCACGCTCTTCTTTTCCCCGTGCTCTATGCCCTTCATGAGCCTTACCATCTCCTCCGCGTACCTGGCGTACTCGGCCTCAAGCATGCCTTTCTCGACGAAGTGCGTCCTGAGCTTCTCCGGCAGCTCCTTCGGTATCGGCGGCGTCACGCCTATGAGCAGCAGGGGCGCCTGGCCTGCGTCTATCACCGCCATGGCCAGCTCGTCTATTATCTTGAACATGAAGAACCTCTCTATCCTCAGGAGCTTGAGCGGCGCCTCCTCCAGGAGCGAGCGCATGGCTTCCTTTGTGCCAGGTATCCTCCCCTGGGCGAGAAGCTTCTTCATCGGTATGAAGAACCCTGACGGGTCGTAGACAGGCAGGCCCTCCCTTATCTCCGCGAACGTGACCGGCGACCCGTGCCTGAGCAGCTCCCAGTAGTCGGTCAGCATGTAGAAGTTGACGTCCATCAGCACGCCTTTCTCCTTCTCCACGCCGGCGGCAATGGCCGGCGCTTCCAGCTTTATCATCCTGAGCGAGGCCTCGTCCAGGCCGCGCGTGTCGTCCAGGAGCATCAGCAGGGTGTGCTGCTTCCCTTCCTTGATGAGCCATATGGCCTTCACTATCTCCTTGTACTTCCCTGTGACCTTCTCAACGAACGATTTTACCGCCTCGATGCTGTCCTTCATGATTTGACACCCTTGAGCGCATGGCTCAGGTTCTTCGCGTAATACACCGATGAATATATGTCCCTTTCCGCGACCTCGTCCAGCTTGCCCTTTTCCATCGCGGTCCTGAGTCCGAATATTTTCTTAAGCACCTCGAGATATTCTTTGTCTATCATGCCTGTCTTGACAAGGTATTCTTCGACGTATTTTATTAGCTCCTTCTCCTGCGGTTGCTTTCCGACCTTCTTGAGCGCGGCCATGCAGGCCTCGACGCTTTCCTTAGTGGCCTCGCTTATCAGCTCCTTCTTCTTGTTCTCCTCCAGCACAGCGAACAGCTTCTCCATCCTGTTCAGGAAGGCTTTTGTTCTGTTTATCCACTTCTCTATCTCCCTGCCGGTCGCTTTGGTCATCTGGCCGTGGTCTATCTTCCTCGTGATCTCGAAGAAATCGTCGTACCATTCAGGATACCCTCCCTCCAGGTACGTTGGCACGAAGTTCTTCCTCAGCTCGCTGCCTATGGAGGGCGCGGCCGGAGGCGCCACTCCTGTGAACATCAGGACCGCCTGCGAGCTCTCCACCATGGCCGAAAGCAGGTCCGAGCTTATGTCGTCCAGAAACATCTTCCTGCACTTCTCTATCCTTATCGGCGCCCTCTCTATCAGCATCTGGGCCCTTTCCCAGGTCCCGTGCAGCCTGCCGCTCCTCAGCAGGCGCTGTATCGGCTCTATGTAGCCGCTCGGGTCGTACAGCGGTACAGCGTCCCTCATCGAGGTGAACACCCAGGGCTCGCCCGACCGCAGCATGTCCCACCAGTCGCTCAGCCGCTTGGGCGACTGGAGCGAGAGCATGAGCTTGGTTCTTTCGCGGACTGCCTTGACTATGTCCTCCATCACGTCCTCCATCTCCTCCAGTTCCGAGCGCCTCACATCCTTGTCAGTGTCGTCGATGAGGACCATGATGTCGATGTCAGAGGTCTTCTTGAAATCGCCTGTCCTTGCCATGGATCCGAAGAACCAGATTGCCTTTATCCTGCCGTCATATTCCTTGAGTATCTTGTCCGTGACTTCCTGGAGCGCCCCGAGTATCTCTTCTTTCATACCAAGAAATAACCTTAGCCGCTATATAAGAATTCCTACTCTTTCTCGAAAATCATCCACATTATGGCCGCCACCACGATGACAAAGAACAGTATGGACATCGTGGGCATTCCGCCGACAGCCACGCTTATTCCCAGAAGGTTCAGCCCGCCGGCGCCTATGAATATCAGTATTGCCAGTATTATGAAGAAGGCGGCAAAGTGCTTCCCGTACTTGTGCAGCACCTTTACTGGCACCAGCTTTTCGGATTTCTTGCCCTCCTTTTCTTCCACTACCTTTTCGAACACCGTCACGCCCGCGACCTCAAGGAACACGATGAATACCAGTATTCCCAGCACGACAAGTATCAGGCTTTGCGCCATCTTCTCGAGCACGCTTATCAGCGCTGCCGGCGCCGCGAGTATCACGAAGAAAGCCGCGACTATGGATATGATCGCCCTTGAAGCCTTGTCCTTTGGCACCCCTGCCTGGCTCATTAACCCGTAGAGCGCAGCGAACGAGAGCAGCCAGAGCATTATCTGCGGGAACCCGAGGTTCGTCAGGTATGCGGTTATCGGATCTGCCATGCAATCACTCTATTATTTGCTCACCCTGCTTATATATCTTTAACCCTTCGATTCCTTCATCAGCACCCAGATGGCGCCTATCATCACCGCTATGAGCAGCACGAACGTTGCCACAGCCTCAGTGATAACTATCCTGGGCAGGCCTATTACCTGCAGCCCGCCCGCGCCTATGAATATCACGACGAAGAGGACGAGTATTATGGCTCCGAAGAACTTCGGGTGGGACGCGAATATCGATATCTTCGATTCCCCGACCTTCACGCCCGCTATCTCAAGGAATATGACAGTGAGCAGCAGGCCGAACGCTATGATAATAGATGCTGTCACGAGGTTCTCCAGGAACGCCACGGCCGGCCCTGCGGCAGCTGCGAGCAGCACGAGGAACGCGGCTGTTATCGATATCACGCCCCTTGCTGTCACGGACTTGGGTATGTTCACGTGCTGGAGCAGCCCGTAAACGAGCGCCAGCGTGAGCGCCCACAGAAGGACCAGGGCGAACCCCGCCTCCCTCAGCGCCAAAATCACTTCGGTCAGTGCCATTATAATCACATAATTCTTCGGTTACCCTCAATATATATTTAACCCTTCTTTCCGCCGCCCTCTCCTCCGCTGCCCATTTTCATGGCGCTCCAGAACAGGGAGACGACGAATATGAAGCCCAGCAGGAAGAGCAGGTTCTCCCCTCCGCCTATCAGCGGGAACTGCACCGGGAACTCCTGCAGCACCATCCACCCGACCGAGAGCATGACCAACAGCACGCCTGCGTTGACCACCATAGTCTCGACGTCCCCTCCGTGCTTCCTCACGCCCAGCAGCTGCATGGTGAACGCAAGGAAGAACATGACTATGAAGAACCATGTCACGTTCGGCAGGAAGTTCCAGAGCGTCGCTATCAGCGGCGGGTAGGTCGAGGCGAAGAAGCCTATCGCCAGGGCGATCACGAGGTGCACCGCCCTGCTCTTGAACACGTTCGAGAGCTCCAGCACCCCGAATATGACCGCGAATATGAACAGCGACGATATGAGCGTCTGGTTGCCTATGCCCAGCCCGAGTATGTCGGCCGCCATCACTCCTCAAGCTCCTCTATCTTTTCTTCTATCTTTCTCTCGAGCTCCAGATATTTGGCTATGCTTTCGCTGATTGCCTCGGTCTGCGGTTCAGCTTTCAGTTTTGCTATCATTTTTCTGACATTTTCCTTCTCCTTCTGCAGCGCCTCAATCTGCTTTTCCTTGCTCACAGAGGCCTTGGTGAGCCTTTTCGCGACCTCGCCCCCGAAGCTGGCCACGCCGCCGACGAATATCGGCGGTATTACCCTTACCGCTATGAACGTTATGAATGCCAGCGCCAGCCACAGCAGGAAGAAGTTCGATATGAAGGGCGCCAGGAACGAGCCGTACCATCCGCTCAGCACTATCACCAGATAGCCGGCTATCGATATGAGCATCTGGAACCCTTTGTGGTCCTTCGCCGCCCACATGCCGAAGGAGAACAGAAAGAGCAGCAGCACTATATGCGGTATAAGTATGAGGTAGAGCAGCTTGTCCGTGAGCGTGGCGTACTTGGCCAGCACATTCGGCGAGAACCTCAGTATCTGCTCGAATATCAGGTACTGGAGGTTGAACGTCTGCACGACCATAGAAATTATACGGGAATTCTAATATTTAAATTACTGCCCGTTCTGGCGCCTTCTCCTTCTCTCTTCCATTTCCGCCTTCCTTGCGTTGATTTCGCCCATCTTCTCGGCTATCTTCGCTATCTGATGGTTCGACCTTTCCACGAACTCATGGCCCCTTTCCTTTACTATGCTGTTCATGGCCTCGGCCACCTTCGGCGTCATTGCGACGACGCTCTTTATCCTCTTCTTTATCCTCTTCTTGCCCAAGATGCTGCCGCCGTTGTACTCCGGCCTGACGTCCCTGCCGTCCTCCAGGCCGTATTTGCTGACCATCCTTTCGTATTCGCCCTGGTCGGCCACCCCGATCAATCCGGCGTCCTGGACAAGCGGCTGCTTCATCTGCCTGCCCTCGTCCCTCTTCGCCTGCTCCTCGAGCCTCCTGCCCGCGTATTCGTCCTTCCTCTTCTCGAGGGCCTCCTTGCCCTTCTGAGTTATCGGGATGACCGAGTCCCCGCTGAACCTGTAATCTATGTCCTCCGTGAGCTCGTACTTCCTTTCCACGATGGCCTTGAACATCCTTGCGTCGCTCAGCCCGAGCGAGCCCAGCCTGTAGCCCTCTATCGGCCTCTTCGCGACCTTCTTCGGCGCCGGCTTCGGCTCCTCGGCCTCAATCTGCTTGAGCTTCTGCTCGTAGGCCGTTTCTTTGGCTGCAGTTGCAGGCGCTGCATTCAGGCCTCTGATTATCTCGTCCGCTATCTTCTTGTCCTGCGTCAGCCTCTGCTCCTTGGCCGCGAGGTCCTCCTCGAGCTCCTTGAGCGCGCTGAGCTTTGAATCATAATCCTTTTTGAGCTGGGCCTCCTTAGCATTGTAGGCCTGCTCCATGGCCTTCAGCTCCTCCTCTTTCTTCTGCA
>JAWABM010000006.1:0-36138 GCA_038999215.1 Candidatus Aenigmatarchaeota archaeon
GCAGCTTGCGCTCGGGCTCTGGATGGGCGCAGAGGGATGGGACACGAACGACAGGAAGATGTTCGAAATGCCCTTCGCAGACTACCGCTACAGGAAGAAATGGGAGAGCATCGTGGAGGAAAGGGCAAGGGAAGAATATGCCTCAATCGCCGAAGAGCATGACAGCGAAACCGTCAGGGCAGGATTCGACCTGACCTATCACATCGCAAGGGAGCTGGCAGGCCTGGGCGAAGCAAGCGTGGAGGAACTGGAAAAGCAGTACACATTCCATCTGAGCGGGCTGCCTGTGAACGTAGGCGAATACAGCATAAGGCCGGCAAAGGAAAGCGAAACGCATGTTGACAATTTTTTTGAGGGCAAATCAATCGACGAGATAGTGCATTTCATGACAACGAACGTCCCTAATGCCATGAACAAAGTGATGAATGACAACAGGCTTTACGGGGACCTCAGGAAGTTCGTAATACCGATATATGAAGGTGAAAACGTGGTTGCCACCGTGAACATAATGAGGAAAGGCAATATTGGACAAATATATGAACCGAAGAACAAGAAAACATACGATAATCCCGTGGAATTCGTGAAGGAATTCAAGGAAAAATCAGAGGCGTAAGGCCTCCAGCACAGCTTCTTCTGGAGCGTCTGTCTTCAGCGCATTGTCGCAGAAATGCGTGCGCGAGACAGCAAAGCCTTTCTCACGCAAGCGCGAGATGACTGCATCCATCCTTGGCACGCCAGGCAGCTTTTCGCGCCTGGCGAGCTTGTGGAGGTCGAAGTAGAATGGCACGTCAAGCTCGAGCAGGACGGAGGAGAGGAGGCTTATGACATCCTGTCCAAACTTCCTCCTCTTCGCCTCGTCAAGCGTTTCCTTGCAGAAATCATAATCCTTGAGCTTCCCGAGATAGACCGCACCGACAACCCCATTGACAGGGCCGAATTTGTCAAGCAGCGGCCTTATCTCGGGCTCATGACCTATCCTTCCGAAGACCCTGAAATAATGCTGATCAGCGAAACAGAGCGCGGGCACGAAGGCTCTCTCATGCTTCGCGAATGCGAGCATAACATTAGAAAGGAGTATCCTCAGGCCCAGCTCTGCGTAATAGTCAGCCTTGGCAGGGCGTATGCCGTATTTCCTGAAGCAGGCGTCAGGATGGGCGCCGCACAACGGGGCGGTATCCGTGGCTGTCACGCCGACAAAACCGCGATGGAAAACCGAACGGGCCGCGGCATCCAGGAAGTTAACAGGCGGCCCGAAGGGGTCGATATCGATGAAATCGAACACGACCCCGCTGTAAAGATAGCGGTTGACGTCGTCCTTCACAGCCAAACACTTCCCGCATTTGTTCCCGCGGATGTTCTTCCTTATCAAGCGCACCGCCAGGGGGTTCTTGTCAACCATCACGGCTTCGCGGACACCTGCGACCTCCTTGGCATACCTGATTCCCCGCACACCGGTCGCGGCGAGCGCGTCGCAGACCGATATCCTCCTTCCAACAGAGCGCTGGAATACCTGAAGGGCCGCGACAGAGACGTCGCGCGACAGCGCGGCCGCAGGGTTGTAGAACACCGGGGCTTCGTAAACGCCCTGCTTTGGCACCCAGAGACTGATTTTCCCTTCCGCTGTCTTCCGTAATTGCATACTGCACCACAATTCCGTAATTTGTCGAATTTTGCCTGACAAGCATATATACCTTGCTTTTCCATTATTTTTTATGAAACTGCAGCACGAAGGCAAGGCGAGGGCCGACGTGACCAAGCTGACCGGCAGGAACAGGTACACCGGAGACCAGCAGGTCGAAGGCACAGCCAGCGTGGACATGCAGGAAATGCTCGAATCCCTGCAGCTGCAGGGAGCGATTTCAGGCAACTACCGCGAAGGCGACGGCACCGTCATGGCGGTGCTAAACGATTATGCGAGCGACATAGGCAAAACGCTCATGCCAAAACCGGAAGCAGCGCAGAAATGCAGAAACGTAAAGCTGAGCTTCCAGCATAGTGGGGAGATAGCCTTCTATGACGGAGAAAAGAGGGTCGGCGGATGCATAACCTCAGGCTCGCACGTCAGGATGAGAATAAGCAACTTCGACATAGAGGAGATAGAGCGAGGAAAGGGCTATGGCACAGCGGCAGCCAAGGAGCTTATAGACTATTCCAAAAGATTGGGGAGGATGCTGATATTCGAGACCTGCGGCCTCGGGAAGACCTGCGAATGGCTGCAAAAGAAGGATTTCGAAGTCGTTTGGTGGCCAAAAAGCCACTTCGACGACTACGCCTACCTTTGCGCGCCGGGGCAGCACGGCCTAAAGGAGAAGATGAACGACCTTGAGAGCTGCGGCTTCGGCAGCGGCGCAACAATGGCGCAAATAAGGGAGTTCGGGAAGCTCGTAAGAAAAAGGACAAAGGACATCACGGACTGATTTCTGGCAATTGACGTAGAGCGATGTTACGCTTTTATATTCTACAAATCCGTAAGAGATTTAGACAAGGGGGTTTGATGGCGAAATACGACATAAAGCAGCTGCTCATGGAAAAGGCTCCAATGATAAACAGCATAATCAAGAAGTACATACCTGAAAAATATGACAAGGAATCGATGATATTCGCGGCAGGCAAGGCCAGATACGAGTACAACATCGAGGCGCCGAACGTAGCCATAGCCGAACCCATCTGGGAGTTCCTCAACAGGGGAGGCAAGAGATGGAGGCCGTCGCTGTTTCTGCTTATCCTAGAGGCGCTCGGCGGAGACGTGAAGAAGGTTTCGGACTATGCCATAATACCCGAAGTCGTGCACAACGGCACATTAATGATTGACGACCTCGAGGACTCGAGCCTCGAGAGAAGGGGCAAGCCCTGTACGTACATACTTTATGGCACGGACATAGCGGTCAATGCCGGCAACATGATGTATTATCTGCCTTTGCTTCCGCTTATAAAGAACGTGGGCAACCTGCCATGCGAGACCAGACTGAAAATATACAACACCTACAGCCAAGAGATGATCAACCTCTCGCTAGGGCAGGCAATGGATATAGCATGGCACAAGGGCATGGCGAACGCGGACGCTGTGAGCGAGGCCGAATACCTTCAAATGTGCGCATACAAGACAGGCACACTCGCCAGAATGAGCGCCAAGATAGCGGCCATACTTTCAAATGCGAATGATGACACTGTCGAAAAAATCGGGAGGTTCGCGGAAGCGATAGGGGTCGCATTCCAGATACAGGATGACATATTAAACCTCACTTCGGAGGAATTCGCCTCAAAGAAGGGGGGATTTGGCGAGGACATAACAGAAGGCAAGAGGACCTTGATGGTAATACATATGCTCAAGAAAGCTAGCGAGCCGGACAGGAAGAGGCTCATAGAAATTCTCAACATGCATACGACCGACCAGAAGCTCAGGGATGAGGCAATAGCGCTCCTGAAGAAATACGGCACAATAGACTATGCGAAAGAATACGCTAGGAAGCTTTTGGTGGAGGCGTGGGCGGAAACGGACAAGGTGCTGAGGCCGAGCGAGGCCAAAGAGAAGCTGAGGGCGTTCGCTGACTACCTGGTTGAAAGGAAAATCTGAGGGCAGTCGCATGATAAACCAGAGGGTAATGGCCACAGCGATAATAAGGAAGGGCAACAGATACCTCCTTCTCAAAAGAAGCAGGCGCAACAAGATGTATTCGGGCCAGTGGCAGTTCCCAGAGGGCGGGGTGGAGTTCGGAGAGACTCCCCTGGAAGCCCTCAAGAGGGAGCTTCACGAGGAGACCGGCCTGAACATAAGGAAGGCGAAGCTGCTTGGCGTCGGCTCAGGCACGATAAAATACTTTCACAGAGGAATCTACCATTTCATACGCGTTTTCTACGAGTGCCGAGTCACAGGCAAACTCAAGCTCTCGGACAAGCACACTGACGCGGCATGGCTGACGAAGAAGGAGATAGGAAGGATGAAGCTGCTCAAAGGCTTCAGGTTCTCGGAAGCCGAGAAGATAATCTAGATACCAGGCAGCACTGCTGCCTGGGGCGTGAACAGGCTGAAGATTGCGTTCATCACGCCGCCCAGCACGAATAGGAGCAGGAGCAACAGCAACGCAACTACAGCCGCCTTCTTAGCATCGAATCCGTGCGCTACCTTGATGCTGAGGAACATCAGGTATGCCCCGTAAACCGTGAGCAGCATAACCGCGAAAATGCCGAAGGGCAAGAGTTTGACCAGCACCGAAACGAGCGAGAGCGGCAGCAGGAAGAATGCCATAAGGTACGACTGCACAGCGAAGCTCCCTCTGCCTTCCACTATCCTTGAAAGCGCCAACGCCATGAACGACAGCAGGAGCCAGCCGACGAACACGGAGGCGCATGACATAGCCATGACTATGCCTGCGAACAGCGCCGCGCTGGACGCAAGCTCCTGCGGGACCGAAAAGTAGGTCGAAGCGCCTGCGACAGCGCCGACAAAGACCGACGCCACCGCCATCTGCGCAACCGCGGAGGCGAAGCCGGCATCGTAGGCAGCCCTGCTTAGCTCGGCCTCAGGGTTCTTCACCAGCCCGATCCAACGGTCGAATATTGACATGCGAACTCCCTAAGAACAATATGGCCGGCCCTTATTTAATAGTTTTGCAAGAAGAAAAATTAAAGAAGGGCGGAAGCCTTACGATCTGAACTTTATGCCTCCTACCCATCCTGCCACAACGTTGTAGATGAACGCCATTACTATCCCGCCTATGAAGCCGCATATCGCCCACATTATCGGGAATATCACTATGGACAATATGCCGAATCCTGCGCCGAACCCTGCCATTCCAGGCACAGACGACATCATCGCACCGAAGGCCGCTCCAAACAATCCCATCAGGAATCCCATGATTGCCCATATAACAGCGTTTATCTTGCCCACAGACATTATGTCCAGGCTCTTAATCTCTATTTCCGCCATCTTTTTCACCTCCCTTTGGATTTTTTGACCGATTTCCTGTTTTTGATGTAAAATGACGTGAGCGCCAGGTACTGCAGCGGCGAAGCCGCGAACATACCTACGATGAAGGCGATGTAAACCCCGACAAGCATGGCCATCGGCCCGAGGAAGATGAAGATGAAGAACGCCGCAACAATGAAGGGTATTGCGATGGCTGCCATCATGATTAAAATTATTATAAACAGCGCGAACACAGAAAGGAACCTCGGCTTCGCGAAATTGTAGCTGCGCTTCACCGCCTCGACAGCCCTCAGGTTGTCGACCACTGCGGCCGGGAACGAGAAAGAAAGGAGCAGCGTAAGGATTATGATCAGCACGTAGCCCACGATCATCGCCAGAATCATCATGATTGCGGCGGAGGCAGCGTAAGAATACGCCGAGCCCATCATCATGATGGGTGCCATCATGAGCAGGATTGGAATGAGCACTATTGCCGCGAACAGAAGCCCGATGCCGATGAAGGTCTGCCACCGCTCCCTCGCGGCCCTGAACATCGTGCCGACGCGAGCGCCCTTTCCGAGCGCGTCGAGGCACATCTTAAAGAGGCCGCCTGCCAGCGGATAGGACACCAGAATCGATATCGCGAAAAAAGCCATCATGAGCGCTGCCGAAATTGCCGTCTGGCCGAGCATGTAGAACAGGGCAAAGCCGAGCCCCATAATGGCATAGATGATGCCGAAGTAAATGATAACGGCGACAAGAAGCGTTCTGAAGTTCCTCTTGTAAGCGCGCCAGGCTTCTCTAGCAACTTCCATGATCATGGAGTAAATTTTGTCTTAATCGCCTTATAAATATTCCTATAATTGACGTATACGGGTTCACCACTTGTTGTATCCGAGGTTCTCGAATATTCCCTTCATCCTCAGGCTGTCCTGCTCGAGGAGGGGCGATTCGCAAATTATAGTTATGTCCATTTTCTTTTCAAGTATCTCCCTTGCCAGACCGCGGAAATCCGGCTTCTTTGCAGACAAGGGGAGATGGTTCCTTTCGCCTGCGGCCGTGTAGTTTATGCAAGAAAAGTGCGAATGTAGGTGGCCGAAAGATTTGACTTCGCCAAGAATCTTGCCGAAATCTATCTTGCCTCCGGCCCTGGCATAGAGATGGGCAAAATCAACGACAGGGACGCAGTTTCTGACCTTCTTCGCTATCGCGACGCATTCGTCGAGGCTGCCGAAAGCCGAGTGCTTGCCCGTAGTCTCGAGACCTAGAAGGATTTTCCAACCGTTGCCGCGCAACTCATCCGACATGACTGCGCATTCCAGCTTTATTTTTTCAAATGCCTGCTCCTTCGCGAGCTTGCCGAAGTAGCCGGGATGGAACACCACTATGCGCGCTCCCATTGCGTGGCCGCGTTCGCACGAGTCCAGTATGCGGCGCCTGCTGGCCGCGACCTTCGCGCGCTCAGCTGAGCAGAGATTTATATAATAAGGGGCGTGTATCGACAGCTCGACGTCGACAGACGCAGCCGCAGCGCCGAGCTCCTTCGCAGTCCCGAGGTTCATGCTGACGCCGCGGACGAACTCCACTTCCATCGCTCGCAAGCCGAGCTCGGCGCATTTCCTGGCACCGTTCGCGGAGCCGGCGCCCTCGGCGGCAATCGGTATGCCTGCAGGGCCTAGCCTTATACGGGCCATAAAACAAGTTCGTCAAGGCAGAATAAAAACTTAAAGGGGGAACATGGTGTAAAGGATTATCTCCAGGACAACAAGGAACGAGCATATGGCGACCACATGCTGAGGCTTGAGCTTGATAAGGCTCTTCTCGTCCTCATAGTACCTCACGAGGCCCGCCATTCCAGAGGGCGCTTGCATCTGCTGCTTCTCCGCCATACAAACCACTTAATCAGAGAAGTATTTAAATTTGCCTAGCCTCAAGCACCTTGCCGAGAATCATCTTGAACCAGGGCGTGTAGGCCTTCGGGTTTCTCTCTATGTCTTTCTTCAGCTCCTCGACGGAAATCCATTTCATCGCGCCGATTTCTTCGGGATTAGGCGCCAACGGACCGTCATACGTGCCGACGAATACGTGATCGAACTCATGCTCAGACAGTTCCCCATCGGAATCTGCCTGATAGACGAAGCTCGTCAATTTTTTCAGCCTCGTGTCGAATCCGCACTCCTCCATCAGGCGGCGGTGGGCGGCGGCGAGCACGGCCTCACTCTTGCGCGGGTGGCTGCAGCAGGTGTTGCTCCAGAGCCCGCCGAAATGATACTTCGTCTTTGCCCTCTGCTGCAGGAGCATCTCGCCCTTTTTATTGAAGATGAACACCGAGAACGCGCGATGGAGCGTGCCGTGGTTGCGGTGGGCCTCGATTTTCTCCATCACGCCCAGCTCGTTGTCGTTCTTGTCGACCAAAACGACGAACTCTGGCATAAAGAACATTCAGCGGACAGATTATTAAAGTTGAAGAAGCGAGTTCAGCGATTGACGAAAAATTAGGGGTGTGCTGGACATAGCCCGTCTTCTGTGGGGCGAATCAGCGCCGCGAACGGCGCGTCCTTTGCATCGCCCGGCAACATCTGTCTTAGCTGCCTACCCGCCCCTCTTTCCTCATCAGGGCCTACTTGGCATTGCACCGCGCCGGCATTGCCGTGAGAAACCATTACGCTCCTCTTCGGCTGCCCTGACCTCTCGGCCATGCCACTTGGTGGCGGCGCCTTTGACGGTGGACGGAACTTCCTCGAACCCTTTTCAGCGAAAAGCGTTCACGGAAAAGGATCCGGCGGTTGCCTGCCCAGCTCACCGAGATTTAGTAGGTTGCCAACCCTTTTAAAACTTCCAGAATCAGCGCTTCAGCGGCTTTGGTTCTATCTTCAGGACGGTGTTGTCCATCAGCCTGAAATGCTCGTCGAAATAGGACCCGCATTCGCCCCTGTAGACGAGCGCCTTGCCTCCGTAGCGGGTCTCCATGACCGCGGGCATGAGCTCGCACTGCTCCCCGGGCCTCTTGAAGCCGTTGTTGCTGCAGTGGCCAACGCCTATCGAGTTCTGGCCGTAATCCTCGGTTATGCCTGTAACATAGGGGCAAAATACCGGCTTTTCTTCAGATCTCCCCTTTTTAGGCTGATCCTTTTGTTCCATCTTGACGCCTCGCAGTAAGACTGTCTAGATTTGGAAGGGATATATACCGGGGCCGCTAGAATTCGGCAAAGAATGGATTTCGGCAAAAAAAGAACCCCGGACAAATGCTTTATATATACGGCAGAGCTGGCGCTAATGCCAGAATTCACGAAAAAAATGTTGCCGTCGCAGGAGCGCGCTTTTAAGGAGGTCTAAACAAAAGGCCGTTGGGCGCAGTGGGCTGAAATGGTCGCCGAAGCTTCCATCTTACACCCCTGCTCCATCAAACAGGTCGTCTAGCCTGTGGCCAATTGCCTATTTTTCCCGAACGCTTCAACCTTAGATGCCTTCAGGCTTTAGCGTCTATGGCGTAGCTATCCGGCGTTACCGCAAGATAACCGGTGTACCAGAGGCCACGAGGGGGCGTTCCTTTCGTACTTGCCCCTTCTTCGGGTCAGGCAAATGCACCTTCAGCAGATATAAACCGTACTGTCTTTGTCGTTCGGTGTGGGCCGCGCTATCACAATTAAATTGTGCGAGACAATCTTGAGGGCTCATCAGCTACTCTTGTTTCGGCACGTAGCCATTGGGGCGGTCCAGTCATTGCCCGGACTGCCTCGCAAAAAACCTATTCCATACCCTGGTATACCGCAGTCATCGATATGGCTACCAAACTCTGAAAGTTTCGGTCACAGCCGGAGCTAACGCTCGGTCTATGCGGTTCATCTTAGGGATATGGAAAGCAGGATCGGTGGTGACTTCATTTATCATCCGCACGCATCAACCGCTGTCGCAGTCTGCTTTCACCTGCGCGCGTCTAGCTATCGAAATAACCCATCCTCATTCCCTGCTTGAAAGACCCGTTGAATCATGCGCATCCCACTACCAAATCACGACGTACTGAACCCAGCTAATGTCCCCCTTTAATCAGTGAACACCTGCACCCTTGGCTACAGCTGCGCAGCCAGGAGGGGGGAAGCCGACAGCGAGGTAGCAACGCGCGGGGTCGATAGGAGCTCTCGCCCGCCACGACTCGGTTATCCCCGGGGTAGCTTAATCAGGTTACGGGCACCGAATGCGGGCAGAGGCCGTCTTCCCGACAATTGCAACTCGTCATGGCTATCGCCACAACTGATTCCAAAATTAAAGACCGCGTCTCTGCCCGCCCGATATCCGAAACTTTCTGAAGTCACCGGCATCCATCAAGGACAGACTGGTGTATCGCTAGCCCACGCTTTCGCGGCTGGATCCTTTACTTTGAAGGGTCCAGTCAGGCTTCCTTTTGCGCTTACACTCTACTCCCGATTTCTGACCGGGATGAGGAAACCTTTGGGCACCCTTGATCTTCTGTCAAGGGTGTACCGCCCCAGCCAAGCTGTCCACCAACCGGTGTCCCCCCGAGTTGAGGGTTAGCCATATGTTCACAAAATGGCAGTGTTACATTGTCGCCTATCCGATGCCCAAAAGCATCGGCATGACGGCTCCTGCCTACGCTATGAAGCCGCAAACATACAGCAACGACAGGCTACAGCAGAGCTCCACGGGGTCTTCTCTTCCCTCTGAAGGTCTGTGGCCTATTCACCACAATAGCAGGTTCGCCGGGTTCCAACCCGGGACAGCGAGGATGTCGTTAACCCCTTCATGCAGGCCGACAATTAATCGGCAAGGGATTACGCTACCTTAAGACGGTCAGAGTTACCGCCGCCGTTTACGGGGGCTTGGCCCGGTTGAGACCGGGTTTAACACACCCGCACTGGGCAGGACTCACTGACTATACTCAGGATTTCTCCTTAGCAGTCAGCTATGTTTTTGTTAAACAGTCGCATCCTCCTTGTCACTGAGACCTACCTGATCGCCAGGTAGGCAAGGGTTCTACCGAAGATACCCCTCTAATTTGCCGAGTTCCCTGGATTGGTGTCTCCCGTGACGCCGACGCCTTCTCAGCAAGAGTCACCTGTGTCGGTTCTTGATACGATCGCGCCCAATCCGACAGGCCTCATTTTCATGGGCTCCCGGAATCGCCCGAACCCCGGTATACACCAGGGCTGTTATCGCCTTCGCCCGGTTCTCTCCTTGACGGAACTTCCCGGGATTGAACGGTTAACTTGCGTCGGACTATCCTGAAGCGTCTGAGGCCTGCCTTGCGTTGCCGCGTGTATGGCCGCGGTGCAGGAATATTAACCTGCTTCCCTTTCCCGTCCGTCAGTTAAGGGGACGGTTAGGATCGACTAACTCCCGGTTGATAGACATTGCCGGGAAACTCTTGCTCTTCTGGCGGTTAGGATTCCAACCTAACTTTGCTGCTACTAACAGCAGGATTCTCATTCCCGCGCGGTCCACGCCTGCTTGCGCAGACGCTTCCGCCCGCGCGGAACGCCTCCCTACGCTATGACTTTCGTCATCTGGGGTCTCGGTGGTGGACTTACTCCCGTCCATCTTCACCGCACTGCTCCTCGATGGGTCCGCTGTTACGCGTTGATTATCGGGTGGCTGCTTCTGAGCCTACCGTCCCACTGTTTTTGGAGAAGCACCAGCTTTGTGACTTAGCCCACACTTTGGGACCTTAACCCCAGGCCAGCTTGTTTGCTCTTCGGATACCAAGCTTACCCCGGTACCCTCACTCCCGCCTTCTACGACGCCGACAGATTATGAGTTTGACAGGAACGTCAGAGGTTTCCCTCCGTATCATCCCAATCAGTGCTTTACCCCATCGGCGGTCTCCAGCGAGGCTGTGCTGAGGCACATTTCGAGAGGAACCAGCTATCACCGCTTTCGATTGGCTTTTCACCCCTATGCCCAGGTCACCTGGCCGATTAGGATCAGGATCAGTAGCGGGCCTCCACGCGGCTTTCGCCGCGCTTCGCCCTACCCAGGTATAGATCAAGCGGTTTCTGGTATTATCCCCGTGACTCCCCGCCCTTTCAGACGGCGCCCCTGGTTGCCTGCGGGCATGTCGCTTTCGCTGCGGCTACGCGCACAGCGCTTAACCTTGCCACGAGAATAAACTCCCTGCCACGTGTTTCGAAACGGAGATCATGACGCTGCAAAGCCCTCCTCCTACACACCCATTTCTGGACTTTCGTTCGGAAGGCCGCCTTTCACGCCATGACTGACTATCACTGGCTGGTTTCAAGCTCTTTTCATCTTCTATGAAGAATGCTTTTCAGCTTTCTCTCACGATACTTGTTCGCTATCGGACTCCGGACATATTTAGGGTTGGATGTTGATGCCACCCGTCTTCCCACAGCATATCCGAGCTGAGGTACTCGATTTCCGCAATCACCTTTCCTCCCTTCCCCTAAGGGGCTATCACCCTCTATGGCACGCCTTTCCAGGCGACTTCGGGTCAGAAGGCGAAGGTGTGCGCGGCTCCCACATCTCCCTGCGTTTCCGCAGGGATTCGGTTCGCCCTGCTCCGCTTTCACTCGCCGTTACTAACGGAATCGCATTGCTTTCTCCTCCTCCGCTTATTAAGATGCTTCATTTCAGCGGGTTCCCTTTCCCCGAAGGGAATGCCGGCCGAAGCCGGCGTGAGGTCACATTGAGCAATCCACGGTTCTAAGGCCGCTTGCGCCTCGCCGTGGCTTATCGCAGCTTGCTACGACCTTCATCGGTGCCGGAGCCAAGCTATCCACCAGACAGTTTGTGGTGTTTAGACCTTTACCTTAGCACTTTCCTGCAACGGCATCATCGTGAAATAAATTTCACTACGGAAGCTCTAACGACCGTCCTGAAGTCATCACCCTGCGGTTCCTCAGGTGTTCTGCTCTTATCACAGCTCCCTTCTTCTACCCTTCCACCGCCAACGGCATCTGTCGCGGTGTGCATCCTTTGCCGTCCTTTACCCCGTGGGTCGGTCATCGCCTTCCGGCTCCGCAGACAATACACGGACCAGTCATGCGGCAAGCCATGCTGATGCATGACAATGATAGTTGATTTCGATGGGTTTTGATAAACCCAAAGGAATTTTGACCCTTTAAGGTCAGAAAAAGCGTCATCTCGTCGCCGATTCAGCCAGGTTTCCAATGAATTCCTAATCGTTGAACATACAAAGCCACCTTTATGGCAAGTATATAGTGCCTCCCGAAGGTATTTAAAGGTTTTGACGGCGACTGCAAACGCAATGCGGTAGTATTTATCCTTTTTCTGCGCATTATTCTTTCATGCAGAAGCCGGCATACTCGCAATCGATAGTGGAGCAGGCGAGATTCATAGACGATTTCTCGACATTCATGAACAGCGTGGGCGACTGCTGGATAGGAGGAGGTTGGTGCGCATCTCTGATAACCGAGAGACTCCAGAGGGAGCACGGCGGGGTCGATCTGTGCGCAGAATCCAGCAACAGGGAGGACATACTGGACTATCTTCTCGACAACGGGTTCTCCATAAGAGCGCAGACAAAGAACAAGCTTATAGCGAACAAGGATGATCTGAGGGCGTACATAGTGCTCATGGACTACGCCAACGGATGCTTCATGTTTTCGACCGAGAAATTCTACAAGAACATAAGGGTGCCGAAGGAATTCTTCAGGCGCCACGAAGGAAGCATAGAAGACCTAGGTCTTGCGGCGATAACGCTGACTCCGGCCCTGTTCGTGAGCTCGAAGAAGGCGTACGGGAGCCACATGCGGGACAAGGACCTTTCGGACATAAGGGCCGTCGAAGCAAAGCTCGCGGAAGAAGGAATGGAAAAAGAGAGGGAGCTTTACGAGAAGGAGAGCAGGGAACTCCTGGCCTACAGGTAGGATCAGGTCTTGCTTATCAGTATTTCCATGAACTCGTCTATGGTTATTACCGGGCCGCGTGAGCAGCTGTGCTCGTCGTACCCCCTTACTTCATTGGGCTGCACATCCTTGCCGTAAATCGCGAAAGGGAACGCGCCCGACTCGTGCATGCCCGAAAATATAGAAGTTATGTGGTCTGACGTCACAACCAGAAGTGTCGAGGAAACGTCGAGATATTCCATTATCCTCTTGAAGACCTCCCTGTCTATTTTCTCTATGAAGCCGCGCTTGGTGTCGAACTTCCTGTCGTGCGCAGCGACATCCGGGCCTAGTATGTGAAGGATGACAAAATCGTGCTTCCTGAGCGCGTCAAGGGCCGCCATGGCCTTGTCCCTCAGGTTCGTGTTAAGGTCGCCTGTAGCGCCCGGAACGTCGATGACGTCCATGCCCGTCGCCCGCGCGATGCCCCTTACGACCGGGGAGGCGGCCACGCAGGCGGCCTTCTTGCCGAACATGTTCTCGAACGAATCAATCTCCCGCCGCATGCTCGCTCCGCGGAGAAGAATCATGTTGGCAGGATTCATTCTGAACTTGTTGGCAGGGTGCTCCTTCATTATCCTGCCGGCCTCGCGCGTCCACCTGTTCAGCACACTCGCTGTGTGAACGGCCGCATTGTCGTTGGTGAGCGGCTTTATCTCCTGCACCTTCATGCCAGCGACGCCGGGGTCGGAATCGCTCACGTGCGGCGAGGCGAGC
Source organism: Candidatus Aenigmatarchaeota archaeon (assembly GCA_038999215.1). GTDB lineage: Archaea > Aenigmatarchaeota > Aenigmatarchaeia > Aenigmatarchaeales > JACQIB01 > JAWABM01. Next base: position 13,507 of record JAWABM010000006.1, read on the forward strand.
ACGTTCCTCAGCATGACTATGCACCTGTGGCCGACAGACTTGTGGAAGCGCACTACAGTTCCGTCGATGCTTATGCTTGCAATGCTCTCGGCAATCTCCTTGAGCCCCTCCTTCTCCCTGCCGGCGCGGCGGTCCAGCACGATGAAATCCGGCTGCAGCAGGGTCTTGGGATTGTACGGCACGGTGCTCATCGAAGAGGGGACCTCACGCACAGTGGCGAAATTGGCGCGTATGCACACCTCGTCAGGCTTCGGGTCAAGGCCTATGCCCAGTGCGTCCAGATAGCCCCTTCCAGGATAGTCCTTTGGGTCGTAACCGAAAAGCGCGAAAGTCGAAACTCCGGAATCGGGGCCAAATTTGTCTGTACCGAGGCGGTTGTCTATCAGGCCGGCAAAGCCCTTTTCGGCAAAGAAGTCGAGCGCCGGCTTATTCGCCGCCTGCAGAGTCGTCTGCTTGCCTTCAATAAGGCCGTCGGCCGCGCCGTCAAGTATAACGAGCAATACCTTCTTGGCCATAATCATCTCTCCAGCATGAACGCCTTCCTGTGAATCATCTTGTCTGGGGCAACACCCATGAGCATCCTCCTCTCGATGCTCTCGTCCACTATCGTGGGCTCCATTGTCTCGGCCATTTTTGCGGCATTGCCGAGCCTCCTCTGGTTCTCGGCGTAAAGCGTCATCAGCAGCTCGCCCTTCTTAACGCTATCGCCTATCTTCTTGTTGAGCATTATCCCAGCCTTCTTGTCCTGCGGCGCGCCGAGCTCCTTCGCTATCATGGCTATCTCCGCGTTCTTCATCCACAGGACCTTGCCGGACTTCTTGGAGAATATCCGGGCAGTCCTCTTGGCCAGCGCGATGTCGGACGATCTTATCTTCGGATCCCCTCCCTGCGCGCCTATTATCTCCTTCATCTTTTTGAGCGCCTTCCCGCTGCCCAATATCTCCAGCGCCAGCTTCTTTCCGGCATCAATATTTCTGCTCTTTCCAGTCAACTCGAAGAGCGCTCCGACGACCGAAACTACCTTCTCGACAACGTCGGCAGGCCCCCTGCCCTCCAAGGTCTGCAAGGCCTCGCGGGCCTCGAGCGCAGGCCCGATGCCGTTGCCAAGCGGCTGCTCTCCAAATGTTATGGCGCAGGCTATGTTCATGCCCATCCTCCTCCCGAGGTCCCTGAACTCGGATGCGAGCGAATATGCGCTGCCGATTGTTTTTATCTTGGCACCCCTGCCTGTAGGTATGTCTATCACCACGTACTTGGCGCCCACGGCCTTCTTCTTGGACATTATCGACGGAAGCATAAGCGGGTCTACGCCCAGCGGATGCTCGATCCTTATGAAAACATCGTCCGCAGGGGCAAGGTCAAGCGAACCCCCCCAGACAAGGCATCCGTTGGTCTTCTTGACGACCTTGTAAATCTCCTCTATGCCGAGGTCCACCGGCGCGATGACCTCCATCCTGTCGGCCGTTCCGGCCGGCGAAGTTATGGCCCTCGACGAGGTCTTCGGTATTGTCAATCCGGCCGCGGCTATTATCGGGACGGCTATCATCGATGTCTTGTCCCCCGGTATTCCGCCGACCGAGTGCTTGTCGCATATCTTCTTTCCCTTTATTTTCAGGCGCTTGCCTGTCTCGACCATGGCCATGGAAAGGCCTTCGGCCTCGTCCATCGAGAGCGGGTGGTCATGGAGCGACATGACGAAGGCGGAAAGCTCTATGTCCGACAAATGGCGTTCGACAACGTCCTTCACTATTTCCTTCATCTTCATGCGGTCGAGCCTTATTCCGTTTATCCTCTGCCTCACATATCTGACCGATTCCGGCGCCTCGGCAGGGACAACCTCGACCATGTCGCCCTGCCTGAACTTGAAGAACCTCGTAACCTCGCTGTTTGTGACCACGTATCCCTTTTCAACGAACTTCTCGGCCACGTCCACTATCGCTATCAAGGTCCTGCCGTTCTTCCTGAGAACCGCCCTTTCCAGGACGCCTATACCCATCTCGCCTGCGTCAGACTTGTTGAGCATAACTATGCCTATGCCGCCGGCCTCGAAGCCCATAGGCCTGACCTTAAGGTTCATATCGCACCCTCAATATAGTTTTGGAGAAGGCGCTATTTAAAATTACAAGCCAGAACAAACCGTCTTGCCGGCCGCCTGGTTGCAGGCGAGCTTCAGGTTGGAACAATCAAGCTTGTCGGCATGATAGCGGTTATGGATGTTGCACAGGTTCCCAATGTACCATTCCACCTGCGGCAGGCTGTTGTCCGCAGACGTGTCGCAGTTCCACTTCGCCCAGTAATTGCAGTGCTCTATCATCACGTCCTTGGCCGAGGCGCACTTGTAGCCCGGTCGTGCCACTTCGCAGCCCTGCTTGTCGGTGTAGACCGGTATCGAGACCAGAATTACGAATATTACCAAGGCTGCTATCGCAGCGATATCGAACCTTGACAGCCTAGGCATCTTCATGTTTGCCATGACAATCATCTGGCATTCAAGCTTTTAAACGTTTTCCACAGCCTTTCTCATGGCGGCAGCGCCAGCGCGGGTGCCGCCTGGATAACCGTGCACTCCTCCGCCGGCCTGTATTATGATGTCCTTGCCGAGCATATTCACGAGCGGCCTTACCAAGCCGGGATGCAGCCCGCCCGAGCAAACGGCGAAGACCGGCTTTACCCTCCCCCACTTCTCCGCCATCATATGCTTCCCTGACTTGACGAACTGGCTTTCCATGTCCTCGACTATGCTTATCAAATCGGCCTTGCCGCCCTCCATCTTGCCGACTGCGGTCCCGACGTGGAGCTGATCGACGCCGACGAGCCTCGCCGCCTCCGCTAGCACGCGCATGGAAACGCCGTGCTTTGGGTTGCGCGTGAGGGCGGCGTGCATGGCCCTGTGGCCATGGAGCACGAGCTTGAGCTTTTGCATCTCTTCCCTCAGAGTCTGCAGGCCTGACCAGCCTACTGTAAGGATGTCAACCATGGCATAGTCGTTGCCGTGGTCCCTCAGGAATTTCGCTCTCTTCAGCATCTCCCTTGTCTCGGCAGTGACGTTGCATATGTAGACCTTTCGTTCACCTGTCTCGCGCTCGGCGCGCTCCTTCATCCTGATGGTCTCGATTGCCCTCGCGTAGAAATTATTGAAAGTCTGCGAAGAAAGGTTCTCATCATCCTTTACCATATCAATGCCGCCGACCCATGCCTCGTACGCGACCTTGGCATGCTCCTTCGGGTCCAGTCCGAGCTTTGGCTTGATTATCGTGCCGACGAGCGGCCTCTTTGGCACGCGAAGCAGCTTCCTCACGCCCGGCACGCCATACTGCGGCCCCCTGAAGGAATCCATTATCTTCTTGGGCCAGCGCACGTCGATGAGGCGCAGGTTCTCGACCTCCTTCATGCCGAAGACGTTCCCTGCAATCGATGAGAATATCTGCGGCATGTTGCCAGGCTCGAAGAGCTCCTTCGGATAAGCAACCTTGAAATAGTTGCCCTTGACGCTGAATACCTTGGCGCCCATCCTCCTTATCCTCGGCGTCATTGTCGCTACTTCCTTCCATGTCCCCACGGAGGACTCGGCGGCAACGGCTTCCCTTGCCTGGTCGGTCGCTGGCTCTATCCTGAAGGTGCAGACCAGATCGTCCTTTGGCTTGTATCCGAGATGAACATAACCCTCGTAAACCATCACAACAACCTCATCAGATTGCCCGGCGTCATGACGCCCTTCTCCGTGATTACGCGCGAAACGAGCTTCCACGGCGTGATGTCGAACGCCGGATTCAATATCTTCACGCCCTTCAGCGAATGATATATCTCGTTCGCAGGCCGCATCTCTATCCTGATTTTCCTGCGCCTGTCGAGCTTGAGCGTCGAAGCAGCGACATAATAAGGCTTCCCGAACTCGCGGGCGGCAAGAGCCAGATTGAACGAACCTATCTTGTTGACATTGCCTTCGCGGCGCATGGCATCGCTGCCCAGCAGAACGTAATCGACCTGCGGCATGAAATAGGAGACGGCGTTATCGGCTATCAGCGTCACCGGCATCTTCGCCTCGGCGAGCTCGGTGGCGGTCTTTATTCCTTGGTGCTTCGGCTCGGTCTCCGTTGCGATGACGGAGATCTTCTTTCCAGAGGCGGATGCGTGCTTGAGAACGGCCACTGCGACGCCAGAGTGGCAGTGCGTCATTATGACGTCACCTGACTTGATGAACTTGGCATTGACAGCTATCTTCTTTGTCGAGGACCTTATATTTGCCAGCAGACTTTCTATTGTTTCGCCTGAAGGCTCCCTTTTCAGCTCCTCCACGCAGTTGTGCAGCACCACTGCTGTGGGCCGCGCCTCCTCCAGCTTCTGCATCGCTTCAAAGAATTCCTTGCCGTATCCGTATTCGCTGCCATAGCTCCGCAGGAACTTCAGGCTCTCCACGGCTATTTCCTGGGCGCCCTGTATACCAAGGCCCCTTATCTTCGCCACCATCTCGCGGAGCTCGGGCATAGATTAATCTTGTTCCAGCCTTAAAATAAAGTTATGGATTGGCGCTCGCAGCAGGAAGACATGATAAGGCTGATGAAGGAAAGGGGCGCGATAAAATCAAAAGCCATAGAGAAGGCGATAAGGGAAGCGCCGCGGCACCTCTTCGTTCCGAAAGAGCAGGAGGGCAAGGCTTACGAGGATGTGCCACTGCCCATAGGCGAGGGTCAGACAATATCTCAGCCAAGCACCGTCGCCCTCATGACCTGGATGCTTGACGTCAGGGAAGGCGACAAAGTGCTTGAAATAGGAAGCGGAAGCGGCTGGCAGGCGGCGATACTCTCCAATCTCGGCGCGAAGGTGTGGACAATCGAGAGAATCGGAGAACTGGCCACTATGGCGGAGAAGAACCTGAAAAAGGCAGGCATAAGGAACGTGGAGGTCATTGAAGGCGACGGCTCGCTGGGCCTGAAGGAGCACGCGCCATATGACAGGATAATCGTAACCTGCGCCTGCCCAGAAGTGCCGAAAGCCCTTGTCGACCAGCTGAAGACAGGCGGAAAGATGGTAATCCCTGTGGGCGGAAGGGACATGCAGACCATGCTTATAATAAGGAAGACCGCAAAAGGAATAGAGAGGAGGGACATGGGGAACTTTATATTCGTCCCCTTAATAGGCAAGTACGGTTTCAAGAGGTGACAACATGGGAAACATAGCGATAAACGTTATAAAGAGGGACAAATCAGTCGAGCCTTTCAGCCTGGCCAAGATTTCGAACAGCTGCATGAGGGCAGGCGCGAAGGCGGACGTGGCGAAGGAGATAGCGGAACTCGTAAGCAGGGAGGCGTACCAGGACATACCCACGCACGAGCTGAGGAAGATGGTGCACAAGGAACTGGCAAAAAGGGACCCTGCCGCCGCGGAGAAATACATAAAATACAGGAAGAAGTGATCAGGGCTTCCCCATTACTATGGCGCTCTCACGGACCAGCCCGACTTTCACTGTCTTCTGCCTTGTGCACCAGCTCCGCCTTGCGATGAGCACGTCGCTTACGGAGAAGCCGCTTTTTTCGGCCAATTCGGCCAGCCTGCTGTCGACCTCGACCGCCCTGTCGGGAAAGCACCCGCCGCCTATCACGACCGCAAGCCTGGCTCCCGGCCTGCATACCCTGAACAGTTCGCCGAGGACCTCAGCCATGTCCTCGAAGTAAGCCCTCTCAGGATCATCGCCTTCGCCCACGTAGGAACGCAGCTTGGTCTCGGGCATGTCGAAGAACAGGGAGAACTCCGTCCTGTAGATGCTGGTGTACTCTATCTTGTTCAAGTAGGGCGGGGATGTAATGACATAATCGATGCTGCCATCGGCCAAATCGAGCCTTCTGGCATCGCCCATGACGACATCCGCCTGGACGTCCGGCATAGGATTTTTTCTCAGGTCAGCAAGCATCCTCCTTATCTTGTACTTGAACATTTTGCCCACCGGGGCCACGGGCCTCTTCATTATCTTTACCAGAGCGCCGTCCTTGTAGGCAAACGAACCCTTCATCGCAGAATCTATCAAGGCAAGGGAGAGGAAGTCCCTTTCCGCTTCGTCCGCCAACTCGAGTATCTTTTTCCTATAGAAAATTATGTCCTCGAGCGCCCATTTGGAAAAGGCCTTCCTCAGCCACTTTTCATTCGGTATGCTCTCCGGTTTCCTGAACCTCCATTTCAGGGCGTCCTTCACCGCGGCATCGAGCTTTTCCATATCATAGTCCCTTGTTTTTACGCGGGAGACCAATACTGTGAGCGGTGAAACATCGAAACCGACCGACCTTACGCCCGCCTGCTTGCAGGCCAGGAGCGTGGTACCGACGCCGCAGAAAGGGTCGAGCACGAGCGCTCCCTTGGGAACGGCGAAGCGGCTGAGGAAAAAATCCACAAGCCCCTTCGAATAGCCCTCCTTGTAATAATACCAGTTGTGAATGGGCTCGCGCTTGTTCGGAACGAACGTGACGAGCTCCCTGAGCTCGGGCGCCTCCACGAGGTTCATTTCAACCACTTGCCGAGCGACCCTGCTGCCGGCTTCTTTTCCGCCAGCTTTCTGACGGCCTTCTCTATGCGCTCGCGGGAGAATTCGAACTCGTCGACCAGCATGCTTATGACCTTGTCAGGCTTCATCAGCGGCGTCCTTATCTCGACCTTTTCGGAGGGCGGATTCAAAAAATAATCCATCACGCTGGCCGGGTCGGGCCCTTCCCACGGGCCTTTCTCGACCGCTTTCGCGATTATCCTGTCAAGCTTCTTCTCCTCCAGCACTATCTTCAGCGCGGTCTTCGGGCCTATGCCGTGCACGCCAGGATTATAGTCTGTGCCCACGAGGAGCGAGAGAGCGATAAGCTGCTCCCTGCTAATGCCAAGCCCCTGCAAGACCTTGCTCAGCTCGAGCATTTCCGGGCTCACATCAACGTAAGCGCCCGTCTTCGGTATCCTCTTTTTGCCAGAGATGGAAAGGTTGCGCACCAGCCTCGGCGAACCAAAAAGGAGCGAGTCCCAGTCCTGGCTCGCTGTCGCATAGACGAGCTTCTCTCTGCACATGAAGGCGCATTGAGCCTCACCTTCGCCCAGCGCCTGCACGCACTGGATTCCCATGCAGTCAAGGAGCCTCTTTGACTGCTCAATCATCTCGCCAGTGAGGCGCGCGGTCATCTTGGCGGCCTTGACAGCGTCCTCCTTCCTGCCTTCGGACATGGCCTCCTTCCACCGCCTTTCCGCCTCGCTCTTTATCGCCGACCTCTCGGCAACGGTCGCCTCCTTGAAGCGCGGCCGCTGGCCGTCGAAGACGTAGATTGGCTTTATCCCTGCCTCAACGAGCCTGGCAGTCCTGTAGAAAAGGCCGGACAGATGGGACGTGACTCTGCCCTTCGAGTCCATCAGGGGCTGGCCCGTCTCCTTGTCCCTTATGATGGAAAGGAACTGATATAGCGTGTTGAAGGCATCAATTGCTATGAATTTGCCGTGAAGCCTATCGAGCTCTATCGTTTCCCCCTTTATGAGCGAGCCTAGCTGGACTCCCATGGAAGAAAATTGCCGCCGCCATTATTTATTTGGAATAGGTCTCCTTGTATATGGGCTCTGATTCGAGCTTCTTCTCGTCCCTCTTGTAAAAATCATCCGAGAGCTTCTTGCCAGTGGCCTTCTCCCAGTCCTCTATGCTTGAAGAGAACCGCCTCTGAACCTTGTCCCTGTACCACTGCGGTATGACGTTGAAGGCGCAGAAAGGCACTATCGTGCCGTCAGGCTGCGAGTAATGTATGCAGCAGCGCTTGACCCTCTCGATGTCGTAGTTGTAAAGGTCCTGGAAATGCATCATCCCGAGGAAAAGCGACTTGTGCTGCAGCTCCCTGAGCGAGCCGTAATCCCTGTTCTTGAATATGTTGAAAAGTATGTTTGCCAGGTTGAGGTCCTTGGGCTGCCTCTTGCTGTCTATGAAGCTCTTGAGCTTGAACAGCATCTCGGCTCCGACAAGCAGCTTGCTCCTTCCACCCTTTATGTCGTCCGCCTTCTCGTTGAGGTACTCCATCATGCCGTCGACATCGACGAACCTGGTTATCGGCACAGGCTTGCCATTGTCCATGAAGACATATGTTGCCATGCCGCACACCGGATGGGCCGTGAGCTCGTACCTTCCTCTTCCTGAGAGCGCCTCGATGAAGTGGGTTATAGCCGTTACAGTCGGAACAGGATACCAGTCATCCCTCGCTATCTCTCCGTTCGTCTGCTCCTCTATCCTTTTTATGGCGTCGGGTATGGTTATCCTGAACTTCTCCCTGTCGGCCTTGGTTATCCTGCCGACAAGAGAAACCGGTTGGAAGTTGACTCCCCTGACTATGTCCAAATTCCTTATGCCGAACCTGATTATGTCGCCGAGCTCATGGTCATTGACGCCATTTATCACAGTCGGGACCAGCACCACGCCCATGCCGGTCTCCCTGACGTTCCTGAAAAGCCTCGGTATCTCCCAATGGTTCTTCGGGTTGGTCTTCGCAGTGACGCCGTCGAAGCTCAGGTAGAGGGTGTTCACCCCTGCCGAACGCAGCATCTTGACCAGCTCCGGATTCTGCGACATCCTTATGCCGTTCGTGTTGAGCTGCACGTGGTCGAAGCCCTCCTCCTTCGCTACCCTCACTATGTCCACTATGTCCTCCCTTATCGTGGGCTCGCCTCCGGTCAGCTGTATTGCGTTGGTCGCAACCGGCCTCTCCTGCCTGAGGTTCTTGAACATGAGCCTTATCTGCGGAAGCGTGGGCTCGTAGAGGTAGCCCATGGCCTTCGCATAGAAGAAGCAGTAGAAGCAGGCAAGGTCGCAACGGTTGGTTACGACCGTGTTCGCGAGCGCCGTGTGCGACTTGTGCGCGTCGCACAGCCCGCAGTCCATCGGGCATGCCCTGAACTCCGTGGCAGGGTTATCTATGCCCTTTCCGTCGTGGGCCCACTTCATGGCTCTCTTGTACATCTCATAATCGCCGTAGTAGAGATCGGAGAACTCGCCGTGCTCGAGGCACTTCTTCCTTATCCAGACCTTGCCGTCCCTCTCGAAGAGCTCCGCATCCAGTATCTTCAGGCATTCGGGGCAGAGGCTCCCGGTTTTCTTGATGTGATTTTCCTTCATTTCAAACCACGGCTTATAATATAGCATTAAACTACTTAAAGGTTCAGACAGCGTACTTGGCCTGTATCGCATGGGATATCTGCGTTTCTATCGCCGCACCGACCAGTATGAGCGCTATCGCTATGCCCAAGAGCAGCATCGCAACTCCGAGCAGCCTGTTGCTGTTCCTTGAGAAAGGCGCATACCTCATCATCGCCGAAGCTATGAAGGCGCCAGCGACCGAGGCGTAAAAATATGCAACGACCTCAGGGACAAGGTGCAGTATGTAGTAAGCCGCGCCCATCGAGAACCCCTGCATTATGGCGACGGGCAGGACCGTGCCAGCGGCTCTTATCTTGGCTATCAGCAGACCCATGGCAACGCCGACAACCGAGGCGTTCCATGAGAGTATGAAGAGCGCGCCGGCTCCGAAAATGAAGCTCATTATCGTGCACAGCACGACGAGCTTGACGTTGTTCACGGCTATCGTCATGAAGACGTCAGTGGACGTAGCGGACGCAGTCGAAACGCCTATCTGCCTGAGGTTGTAGAGCTGCTCGGAGAAAAGCACCTGGGTGAGGTCCTGCGAAAGGACGCTGTACCAGAAGGCGATGCCAACAGCCATGCCTATGAAGAGGAAAAGGTAGAGCTCGGCTATATCGGCATTGGTCTCAAAAAGCTTCCTTATGGAATGCAGCCTCGCCTCCTGGACGGATTTCTTCTTCAGGATGTTGGTGAACACGTATATCGCCGGCAGGGTCATGAATGTGACCACGACCATGCTGGGCGCGTGCGCGAAGAGCGCGACCGAAATGAACACCGATATCGAGGAGATGAAAAGGCCGACCAGGAAAAGGTGCCACGGCCTCTTTATCTCCAGATTCATCAGGAAGTCCATTATCATGCCATCACTATAAAGATTACGGAAATCCTCTTATATAAAATTATAAAACGGCCAGTACCGCACCGCACGGTGCGGCGCCGCCTTTCCAAAAGCTCTCAGATGCTGCCCAGCGCCTCAACGAGCTGGCTGAGTATGTCCTTGTCGGCCGGGAAGCCCAGGGCGTTCTTGAACCTCTTCTTGCCCTCCTGCGTGACAAACCCCTTCGAAATGGAGATTATTTCCGTCTCCCCTTCCTCGGTCTTTGCCTTCTTCCTTGCTATCTCAAGGAACTTGTTCGTTCCGAACTTTATCTCTTTTGCCTCAACAGTCTCGAATTCTACCATTTTTCCAACCTCCTTTTTCTTTTGTCATATGAGTGTTGCCGACTCAACTTCCACGTCGCCCACTCCTTCAATGCCCCTCAACAGGTCCTCTACAACCTCGGTCCCGCCCTTGGTGTCCGGCCTCACGACCATTATCTTCAGCGCCTTCAGCCCGAAGCCGAGGAGCTCTATCTTGGAGTCCTGAAGCTTGATCTTCCTGCCTATCCTCTTCCTGAGATCCTCCATGTCCACTTCCTGCGAAGCCGGCATTATCCTTATTGAAATGGCCACGTTTCCCATCAGGGTCCCTCAAAGCCGCATTTTGCGCATTTGTACGGCGAAGAAAGAGTCTTGCATTTCCTGCACCTTATTATCGTCATTTCCCCGCACTGCGGGCACGGGAACTTCACGAATTCCTCCTCGCCAACCAAGTCCTTCCCGCACGTCACGCACTTCAATTTCATCCTATCACGCTTGTTGATTGCTTATTTAAAAAGTTCAAGTATTTAAAGTTATATAAGCCCCCGTAGTTTAGCTTGGATAGAATGCGAGGTTGCGGACCTCGAAACCTGGGTTCGAATCCCAGCGGGGGCACCTTTTTTAATAAGCGGCGCAAAGTGATATCATGGCTGACCTATGGGTCGAGTTCGTGTTCGCATGGTGGATACTGTTCCCCGCGTACGCAGCAAACCTTTTCCCGCCGTTCGCGAAGGGCAGGCTGCCAATAGACCTCGGCGCCAAGCTGGTTAGGCACAGGCTGCTCGGCGAGAGCAAGACAATGGAGGGCTTCACCCTCGGGGTGGTTGCGGGCACTGCGGTCGGGGCGCTCGAGACAGCGGTCGCGCCGCAGCTCAACATGTTTGCGGCCCAGTACGGAGTGCAGCTGCCTCACATGGACTTTTTTGTAGGATTCATGATAGCGTTCGGCGCAATGTGCGGCGACGTCGCAGGAAGCTTCCTTAAGAGGAGGCTCGGAATGAAGAACGGCGGGAACGCTCCGCTGCTGGATCAGCTGAACTTCGTGATAGGGGCGATATTCTTCGCGTTCGCATTCACGCAGATAACCATATGGATGATAATCTTCATGCTGATAATGACGCCGGTAATACACAGGTTGTCCTGCATAATAGGCTACAGGCTTAAAGTTAAGAAGGTGCCCTGGTGATGTTCGAGTCGCTAATTGATATGGGGGCAATCGGCCTTCTCATAGCGACCTTTCTTTCAGCATCAATATTGCCGTACCCAGCCGAGCCCCTGATTGTCGCGGCTGTATCGCTCCTAGGACCGTTCCTGACTTTTGTCGCATCGTTCATCGGAGGTCTTCTGGGCGCCGTGTCAAACTACTATATCGGGCTGAAAGGCGTGCACAGGCTGGCTGTACGATGGCCGGAGAAGGAGAAGAAGGCGCAGAGATGGATCCAACAATGGGGCTCGCCGATAATAATAGCGGCCCCATGGATACCCTTCATAGGGGACCCGATGATAATAGCTGTCGGCACGCTCCAGATGCCCCTGAAAAGGTTCCTGACTTATGCCGTGATAGGCAGGGCGATAAAGACCGCGGCCCTCGTAATGCTAGGCAACGCCCTGCTTGCGCTCTTCGCGCCCTAGAGCCTCCTGGAATAATCTCTGAGAAATCGCTTTCCTGACGCAAGTTCCGCTCGGCCTTTCTTCGTTATCCTATAGGCGACGCACTTGCCCCGCCTTTCGGATGTGACGAAGCCGTTCGCTTCGAGCGCGTAGAGCACCTTGTAGGCGGTCACCGTCCCTGTCAGGAGGCCGAACTTTCCCTTGACAAGATTGCGCAGCTCCCTGCCGTTCATGGCTCTCCTCTTCAGAAGGCTCAGCACTGCCAGCCATAGGTTCTCCAATTCGACCTTCTCTTTCAGCCTTTCGCACGGCCTCATGAAAATCATATCTTCCTTATCTTGAACGAGGCAATCATAAGAAAGGACGGTATGAGGTAAAGCCACAGCAGCCAATCGAGCGGCAGGCCGCAATACTCGAGCACGAAATAGGCTATCGGTATGGCTATAGTATAAGTGACCGGCAGGCCCTCATAGCTGTCCACTATCTTTATCACCCCGCTCCTCGCGAGCCTCATGACGCCGGTTATGACGAACAATATGTAGATCATTATCGCGGCAACGGAGTTCAAGCCTACCGAATACCCGAATATCACGATGGCCATCAGATACAGGACCACGTCGCAGAGCAGGTCAAGTATCACCCCGTAATCGCCCTTCCTCTTCATGGCCCTTGCGAACTTGCCGTCCATGGTATCCATCGCCAAAGAAACTATTATGAAGACCGTTGCGTGCAGAAAGAACTTTTCCAGCGCAAGAAACACGGCCAGAAGCGCAAAAATTGCTCCGGCTATCGACACCATGTCGGAGCAATGGGTGTGCCTTCTCATGCTGCTGAAAAACATTCCTACACCTTTCTGAGAGCTTGGTCGATGTCGCTTATAAGGTCATCGGCGTCCTCTATGCCTATTGACATCCTTATCATGGTATCGCCTATGCCTGCTTTCCTTCTTTCCTCGGGCCCGAGCTGCTCGTGCGTGGTCGCCGCAGGCTGTATCACTATGGATTTTGTTGAGCCGAGATGCGTAGTATGGGTGAATATGTCCAACGCATTCACGAATCGTTTCGCGCCCTCTATGTCGCCCTTGATATCGAAGGACATCAGGCCGCCGACACCTTTCATCTGGGACATGGCGAGCTTGTACTGCGGATGGCTCGGTATGCCCGGGTACCTGACCGTCTCCACTTTCGGGTGCTTCTCAAGGAACTTCGCAACCTTCACGGCGTTCTCGCAGTGCCTGGCCATCCTCAATGAAAGCGTTTCAAGCCCCATAACGCAAAGCCACGCGTTGAACGGCGAAAGCGATGGCCCCATGTTCCTGTAAGGAATCCTTCTGACGGTATTGATGAAATCCGTTCCGTCAACATCTCTCCCGCCAATTAGCACCTTCTTTCCTGCGACGAGCACTCCGCCTATCGCCGAGGCGTTCCCGCTTATGTCCTTTGTGCAGGAATGCACAACGAAATCCGCGCCCAATTTCAACGGGGTCATCAACGCCGGCGTGCAGATCGTGCTGTCTACGCCGAGCGGCAAACCGTGCTCATGGGCAAGCTTTGCCAAAGCCGGAACATCGGCTATGAAGAGCGCCGGATTGCTCGGCGTCTCGACAAAAAGCAGCCTGGTCTTGTCGGTTATCTGGCTTTCCCATGAAGAAATGTCCTCCGGATTCGTGGCCCACTTCACCTTTACGCCCATCTTCGCAAATGTGACGCGAAGGAGCTCGAACGTGCCTCCGTAGACCCTGTTGGAACATACTATCTCGTCACCGGCCTCGGTGAGCTGATGCATGAGGAGAAATATCGAAGCCATGCCTGTCGCTGTCCCCAACGAAGCGGCCCCGTCCTCCAGAATGGCCATCCTTTCCTCAAGGACCTCGCAAGTCGGATTGTCTATCCTGCCATAGGTGTTGCCCTTAACCTGATGTCTGTAGAGCTTTGCGGCGTAATCTGCGCTCTCGTACGGATATACTGCCGTCTGGTGTATCGGAACAACGGCAGAATTGTACTTCAGCGCCTTCTCCTTGGCATACCCGCCATGGATCTGCGCGGTGTCGAACTTCCACCTCCTTTCCTTCTCCATGTTTTACATCTGTAAAACGTTATATATAAATCTATTCCTCGAGCAAGTGGGATAATGAAATTCGACATGCACACCCACACGGTTTACAGCAGGCACTGGTTCTGGGGGGTTGATGCGATAAACACGCCGCAGGAGATGGTGGACGCCGCAATAGCAAAGGGACTGGGCGGCATCGCAGTTACGGACCACAACTGCGTCAAGGGCAGCCTTGCGGCTGAAAAGTACGCGAAAAGCCTTGGGAACGACTTCAAGATCATCACAGGCAGCGAGATAAGGAGCGCATCGGGAGACATACTTGCCCTGGGGATAAGGGAGGATGTAAAGCCGGGAATGAGCGTGGAGGAAACGGTCGACAGCATAAGGGATCTGGGAGGCATAGCTGTAGCGCCGCATCCTTTCTCGGAGTTCCTTTTCAGGCAATGCGTAGGGAAAGATGCCCTTAAGGCGGATGCCGTGGAGGCGTTCAATGCCAGCAGCAGCCTGACATTCCAGAACATGAAGGCCGAGGCGTTCGCCGCCAAGCACGGGATGCCCGTGTGCGCTGGAAGCGATTCGCATTGCACCAGGACCGTAGGGAACGCAGGAATATCGTGCGAAGGCGACCCGATTGAAGACATTCTCGGCAAAAAAGCGGAGATATTCGGCAAAAGGACAGGCAAGTTGGACATGATATTCCTGATATCCAAGAAGTACGGAAGGTCGATGAAGTGGAGGCTGGTCGGGAAAGATCGCGGCAAACAGATTTAAAGTAAGAACCCGAAAAATGATAAGATGATTCCATGAAGCAGGCAATAGCAGTCAGGACCGACCTCAGGATGGGCAAGGGCAAGCTGGCCACCCAGGTGGCGCACGCGAGCATAGGCGCCTTCGTGAAAGCCGACGGCAAAGCGAAGGAAAAATGGCTCAGGGAAGGCATGATGAAGATAGTCGTGAAAGTTTCAAGCGAGAAGGAGCTCGAGGAAGCGCACGAAAAAGCGATGAGGCTCGGGCTTCCCGCTGACCTCGTATCAGACGCGGGCAGGACCCAACTGGAGCCCGGGACCAAGACGGCGGTCGGAATAGGGCCTGCAGAGGACGGCAAGATAGACCAGATAACCGGCAAGATGAAGCTGCTGTGATACCATGCTCCAAGAATGGCTGTCCGAAAAGTTCGTGGAGCCCCTCTGCAAATACTACACGATCGAGGCAACGATAACATATGCCCTCGTGCTGGCCGCGGTCGTATACGGCGTTTACATGCTTCTGAAGAAGCTGAAGGTGAAGATAGACAGGAGATTGCTCATAGGCGTGCTGCCTTTCATATTGTTCGGCGGCTGGACAAGGGCGCTGAGGGACCACGGGCTTTACCAGGGCTGGTGGTGGTGCTCCCCGCCTATATATGTGCTCGTGTTTGCGATCACGCTGGGTTCGCTGCTGGCAGGGCTCCTGCTGCAGAAAAGGTGCGGACTGGAATACCACAAGGCAATGCTCGCAATAGGCGGCGCCCTCCTGCTGTACGACCTGGCGCTGACGAACATAACCAACCTGGAAGGCTTCGGGACGATACTGGGGCTCTCGGCAGCATGGGCAGCAGCCATTTTCGGTTTCCACAGGCTCAGGCCGAAGCTGCTGAGCCTTGAGAACGCCGGCATAATCTCCGCGCACATGCTTGACGCGAGCAGCACCTTCACGGCGCTCTCTTTCTTCGGATATTACGAGCAGCACGTGCTACCGACTTTTCTGATAAGCATGGCAGGCCCGTGGGTGATGTTCCCGCTCAAGCTCGTCGTAATAACATCAGTACTGCTCATAATAGACAAGTACGGGGAGGACAGGTTCTTCTGCAACTTCCTGAAGCTGGCCATACTGATATTGGGGCTTGCGCCCGGCTTCAGGGACCTCATGACGGTGAGCATGATATGAAGGGCATAGGCGGAAGGCTTAGGCAAAGGATAGAGGACTTCAGGGTAGAGGAGATACCCAAGCCTCTGCCTGAGGGGGAGGAATTCACAATAGCGTGGATGGAGAAGTTCAACTGGGACACGAACAGCGCCGTGAGGGCGATAGCGAAGCGCCTGCACATCAGCTCCAAGAGGATAGGGGTGGCGGGGACAAAGGACAAGAGGGCGGTGACAAAGCAGAGGATATCTTTCTGGAACGTGCCGAAGGAGCGGATTGAAAACCTGAAAATAAGAGGCATCAAGCTTTCAGACTTCGGGAAGTCCGGCAGGAGGATAAAAGTAGGGGACCTCGAGGGGAACAGGTTCGTTATAACCATAAGGGACGTGAAACTGAGCGAGGAGGAGATAAGAGCTAGACTTGGAAGGGTGTTCGCGGCGCTTGAGAAAGGAATACCCAACTTTTTCGGGCCGCAGAGGTTCGGGGAGGTCAGGCCGACAACGCACCTGGTGGGAAGGGAGATGCTCAAAGGAAATTTCGAGGAGGCCGCCAAGATATACCTGACAATGGTCTTCGAGAGGGAACCGGATGACGCGAAGGCCGCCAGGAAACTGCTTGCAGAGAACTGGGGATCTAAGGAGGGATACCTGAAAGCGCTCAGGATATTCCCGATGAGGCTCAAATATGAAAGGTCCATGCTTGATTATCTTGCGAAGTTCCCGAACGACTTCGGAGGGGCCATAAGGAGGATGCCATTAAGGATGAGGAAGATGATGATAAACGCTTTCCAGTCCTTCATATTCAACCAGGTCGCGAAGGAGGGCATGGACACCGTAAAGCTCCCTGGATATGACACGAAGCTCGGCAAAGGCGCGTCCGACCAGAAGATAAAGAAAATACTGGAGAAAGAAGGCGTGAAAATACAGGACTTCAGGATGCTCGGAATGCCGGAGCTGGCCTGCACAGGCAGCGAAAGGAAGGTCATGCTGGTCCCAAAGGACCTGAAGATAGAAGAAATCGCAGATGACGATTTCAACGATAGCAAGAAGAAGGTCACTATATCCTTTTCTCTGCCTTCTGGAGCCTATGCAACAGTGGTGCTGAATAAAGTGATGGGGGAACAGAAATCCGGGCGTTGAGAAGCTTCTCCGCCTCCTCAAACATGATTTTGTAGGGATTCTCGAACTTCCCTATTATCTTGCCGTTCGATTCCCTCTCGCCCTTCATCAGCGCATCGATGCTCCATTTCAGCGCCTGCCCGGTGTCGAGCGTGAACCTCATCAGGCCCTTTTCTATCATGAACCTGTCCACAGCCGGCAGCTCGTCCGGGTATATGGAGATGGTAGGGCAGCCGGAGAGCGCAGCCTCCCTGTTCATGCAGCAGCCTGCGCCGAGCATGAGGTTGGCGTACCAATAAAGGCTCTGGATATCGACCTCGTTGCCCGGTATTATGACATCGAGCTTGGAGAACTGGACTGCGTCCACGGTGTTCCTCGGCACGAACACGACCTGGGCGTCGATGCTGTCGACGAGCTCGGCGAGTATCATGTAGAGCTTGCTCTTGCGGAAGACATGGGATGAAAGGAAGGGCTCGGGCCTTGTTATGACTATCGGCTTCCTTTCCGAAAGCTTCAGTTGCTTCAGCACATGTTTTGAGGGCCTGAAGCCTATGAAATGGGTGTAATCGGAAACCCCGAAAAACTGCCTCAGCTTTCTTGGTCCGAACTGGGCCAAATATCCGGGCGAAACGAATGACGGCGTTATAGTAACATCCGAAAGCGGTATCATCAGCCTGTTCTGTATGAGGGCGCTGTCATGATCGATGACGTTCACGCAAGGTATGCCCAGCCCGTAGCAGACCCTCGAGCCTTCGATGCCGTGCTTGAAGAAACCTATGTCAGGCTTCTCCTTCTCCACGATCCTGGCCAGCTCCACGATCCTTTGCGATCCGGCCACGAGCTTGCCCATTCTGCCCCTGCCGCCGTGCCTGCCGACAAGCGTGTAGTCTATGCCGTACCTATTGAGCGATTCTTTTATCGGTCCGAAATCGCGCGCCGTAACTACCACGTCGTCCATCTTCTGCATCAGAGCCCTGAAGAACGACGCGTGCGGCGGAGCCGTCAGGTCTATCCATATCTTCATACCATCACCATCAATGTGGCCATCCCTATAACCACCTCAATAAGCCATAAAACGCTTACTGTGCGCCTCTCCGTCATGGGCCTTATCCTCAATGCGAGCCTTATCACGGAAAGGAAATCGTCGCGCGGCTGCAGTATGCCGTTCCTCAGCACGCGCGTCGGCTTCTTCTCATGGCTGCTGAAATAGCCTGCAGAACATCCTTTGAGCAGACAATCCAGTATGTGGAGGCTCAGCAGCGGCACTAGGACGTACCACAGGCCGTAAAGGAGCGCCAATGAGGAGAAGAAACCGCCCATCAGCATCGTCCCCACGTCTCCGGGGAATATCCTTGCAGGGTACCTGTTGTACGCCAGGAAAGCGAGGAGAATGAGGAACATCGATGCCGAAAGCATGGAAGGCGTTTGCAGGCCCATGGCAAGCGCTGCTACCGAAAGGAAGGCCGCCACTATGGCGGATGAGCCCATTTCAAGGCCGTTCAGCCCGGCGAAAATGTTGAATATGTTCGTTGCCGCAACAAGGAAAAGCAGCGCCAGCACGAAATAAGCTCCCGTAAGGCCGGAAAGCCAGGCCCCTGCAAAGGCTATTGGGAGCGATATCAGCAGCTTCCGGTACTTGCCTAACCTGAACATGTCGTCGACAAGACCGTAGATTGAGAACGACGTGGCTAGCAGAGCCACATAAGCTATCCTCAAATCCCCTAACAAAAAGTATGCCGCCAAAAGCAGCAATGAAGACGCGACTAGCAGGATGATGCCTCCTGATTCCGCCACCTTCGGCCTGTCAAGCTTGTGCACATCGATGCCGCACACGCCCTTTTTCTTCATGAACCTTATGAAGCCCGGCAGCGCGAGGTAAACGGCAGCCGACAGCCCGAAGGCTAATGCGAGTAGCATCTGCATAGCACTGAACTGCTCAAACATACCAAATCTTATCAGAAAAAGAGCCTATATATGTAACCGTTGAAATTGTTGTGAAACGTTTCACTATTCTACCTTCATCCTAGGCTCGACCACATAGGTCCTCTTGGCCTTCTTCCTCTCTATTATCCCCCTTTCCTCAAGATTCTGCACCAGCCTGGAGACCTTGGGTTTCGAGAAGCCTGTAATTGCCGGCAGCTCGTTCTGATTGAGCGGCTTCTTTCTTATCGCATACATTATCTTCTTCTCCTCGCTGGTCAGTATCTGGGACGGCAATCTCCCCCTTGTCAACAGGACGACAGCGACGATCGCAACGCCTATCAGGGCGAAAGGCAACAGATTGAACTGCGCTCCTGAAACGCTCCCTACGTCCGCAGACGCCGAGCTCATCTGCTCGACCTCTATGCCGAGGCCATCGCCGACAGGCCCGAAAGCGTAGGCCTTCCTTGCACCTATCCTAGCGATTGCGGTCCTGGTCTCATCCGGCACATTTCCGCCGGAAGTGAAAAGCACAGGCATGCTGTTCTTCATTGCGAAGCGCTGCGCCGTAAGAAGGCTGTCATAACTGCTTCCTTCCACGAGCACTATGTAATCGCTCTTGCCCCAGAGCTCTATAGCGACCCTGCCGGCAGTGCCTTCCCTGTTCCAGTCCCAGAGCCTTGTTACACTGAATCCCATATTGGTCAGCTCGTCCTCAACATTCACTGATATGGCGTCCTTTCCTCCGACCAGCAGCAAATTCTTGTATCCTGAGGAGACATAGCCCCGCATCTCGCTTTTAACATTCTCAGGTATCTCATCAGGGTTGACCAGCACGATAGGTATGTCCTTGTAGTTTCCGTAGACCGATGCGACAACATACTCGGTCGGTATGTCGGCCCTGACGACTATCAGGTCATATGAATCCGCCGCCAGCGCAGGAGCACCTAAGAAGAACAGAACGAAAATGGCGCAAATTACCTTGACCTTAAGCCCTTCCACAACATCAACCCTAGGACTGCACACGATACCGCGGCCGAAATCAGCACGGCATCGATTGCCCCCACATACTTTAGCTGCGGCACCAAATAAAAGTTTAACGCAAGGGCCAAGCAGAGGAACACCGCAGAGGCCGCAGCGGCATACCTCTGCATACAGATGGCGCTCGCGAAGAAGCTGAGGACGGAGAGAATGCCGAGCAATGCGTACGCCATGGCCATAGGCGCCAGGAATGATACCACGGGAAGATATGCTGGGTTGAGCAGACCCACAAAGGGCGCTGCTGCAAGCAAGAGGATGGCAGTATAGAGCAGATAAAGCATTGAAACGTACTTCAATGTCTTTTTAATGCCCGACCACAGGAGTGAAACGTTTCCATGGCTCCTGCTCGCAACAGGCAGAAGGGCGTTTGCATACGAGGCCGCTATTATAAGATAGCCTATGCAGAGCGAGGCGCCAAGGTCATATATGCCCGTTTCCATTGTAGTATAGAAGCCCGTGAGGAAGAACCTGTCAAGGCCCATTCCGAATGTCCTCAAAGCTTCTGAAAGGAATATGGGAAAAGAATAAGCCAGCAACATCCTATAGCTGGACACGACCTCTTTCAGGGAAGGGAACATCCCAATGCGGACCTCCTTTCTGAGGATGAAAACCGCATCAAGCAGCATGTGCCCGAGAAGGAACGCCATGTAAGGAGGATAAGCCACTCCCATGACAAAGAAGGCGATGAGCAGCAGCATCTTCAACAATGAAAGGAACATCTCCGAATAGGTCGACGCCTTCATCCTGTAGAGCCCCCTGAAGTAGAACACGGTCATGTTGTAGAAGACCGCGAATGGAAGGACCGCAGCTAGCAGCAGCAGTATGGGGGCATCGCCGAGCCCTATCAAGCCCGATGTCTGATTCGAGAACACCACAAGAATTCCCGAAATGAGCAGCGAAAGCAGGGTCGAACCGAAAAGCGCGGACGCATAAAGCTTCTCCTTCATGGCCCTTTTTTCCGAAACAAACTTCGCAAGGCCTATCGTCGTGTTGAAGGTCGCTATCAGGAGCATCCAATTGAACATTATGAGATAAAGGGCCAGCTTGCCGTACTCGGCAGGCGGCAGCTGGTTGACGGCGATGAACTTGAACACCGTGGCCCCCAGCTTCGAGAAGGCGAAGCCTGCGAGAAGTATCAATCCGGCCTTCTTGATGGAATCCATCCGATCAACCTCAGGTAAAGTATGGCGAAGAGCAGCATGAACGGCACGTTCATTCCTATCTCTATTGCCGCTATGGCGTTTGCCATGCCCAATGCATAAAGTGGATAGTCCTTCTCATAAAGCTTGCCCAGCACCGCAGCCATGAAGAACGCCAGAAGGAACACGCCCGGCAGGCCGAAATTGAGCATAATTTCTCCGAAAGCGGTGGAGGTTATCCTTGACGTGCAGCCGTAGAGCAGCCCGCATATCGCCATGTCTCCTCCGCCCGCGGTAAAGTATGTCGAGCCGAACGCATAACCCAGGGGGAAGGATTTCTTCACAATGTCATCGAACACGTGCAAGGTGAAGCCGGCCCTGTATTCCGCGACCTCCAAAGGCCCGCCTATCTCGTTGCCCTTCGCCGTTTCGAGCGAGCTTCCGACAAGAAGGAAGAATCCTACGAATGCAACGGCGATGAGCGATAGCAGCAGCATCTGCCTCGGCTTCGGCGCTGAAGACTTCATCTCCAGCAGGACCGCTGTGATAAGGACCAATGTCGGATAGAGCCTGAAGCTGGAAAGCGCTGCCAATGCCAATAGGGCTGCGGCAAGCAGCCAGAACATCCTCCTGTCCGCTCGGGCATGCAGGCGGACCAGCGAATACAGCGCAAGATAGAACCCCGCAATAAAGACTGGATTGGTGAAGTCGGCAAACCCCAAAAACCCCCTTGACGAGGCCACATGCAGCTGAACGTTAAGCAAAGGCACACCGAAGGCAGCCATGTTCAAAATCAGAAGGGCTACGCCTGCCAGGAAAAGTTTCAGGAAGTCCCCATTGAAGTTCACAACGAAATAGGCTATCGCCGCTCCGGCAAGGCTGAAGGCTAAAGAGGCATACAGCGGCATGGAATAATATGAGCTGAAATGGGCCACACCGGCAATGAAGATGACAAGAGCCGGCAGCTGCCTAAGCCTGAATATTCCCCCGCCATACCGCAGGCCGAGCATGAATGAGCAGGCGGCAAAGAGCCATACGAAAAGCGAGAGCGGCGAGAACGAAAGGTTAGGATTGACTGCCGAGAAGTACGGATTGAATATTGTCGCAAGTCCTGCCACAAGGAACAGCATTGACAGCGAAATGAAGAGCTCCGGCCTAATGCTCGCGAACTTCATCATACACCTTTTCAATGCCATCAATCATCCTCTCGATACCGAATCGTTTCGCTATGTCCGCGTTCTTTCTTACCATGATGTCCCTGAAATCTTGGTTTTCCAAAACATCCCTTATCCTTGCCGCGATGTCCTCGGCAAGCGATTCCTTGGCCAGCATCTCCTTCAGCGCTCCGGCAGGCTTTGCGACGACCGGTGTGCCCAGGGCCATGCCTTCAAGCGCCGTTAGCCCGAAGCCCTCGAACTTCGACGGAACAACCAGCACATCGGCAGAACGAATATATTCAAGGGCTGTGCCGTGCTCTCTCATGCCCTCAAACCTCACGTTCGCAATGCCGTTCCTTTTCGCATACATCCTCAACTCCTCCTCCATGCTCCCGCTCCCTACAAAGACGAAGAGG
>JAWABM010000007.1:0-9569 GCA_038999215.1 Candidatus Aenigmatarchaeota archaeon
AGGGGAAAGCAACCAGACCGACTCCGGAAACCCGGCGCCGTTCGAGATAAGGAACGACGGTACGGTGAGAGTCAACATAACAGTGAACGCCACGGACCTGTGGAGCTCGGTCGCGAACCCGTCCGAATATTACAGGGTCAGGGTGAACGACAGCTCGGAAGGAAACTGCTACCTGGCAAGCGATTCGCAGACGACCTACATGGACATGCCGGACTCGCTGACTCCGACGTCGCTCGTGAGGAGGCTGAACTTCCCGTCGAACTGCGACACAGTGCAGGTGCACGTCAACGTGACCGTTCCGGGATCGGAAGGGGCCGGGGTCAAGACATCTTCGGTGGAGTTCACAGCCGTGCAGGCATAGGGATAAATCGCTGACTTCCCAACCATAGGTCGGGCAACATGGCAAGAATGGCGCTGCTAGCGATATCGGCAATGCTTCTGCTAGCCGCGGCCATGAACCTCTGGCTGAGCGCGCAGCCCTTCCCGACCGGCAGCGCTCTGGGCACCGTGCAGCTAGTGGTCGAGGAGGCGGTCGCTCCACCGACCCAGCCTCCGGGCGCAGGGCCGTCTCCAGGACCGATGCCGGGGCCAGCGGCCGCGCCGAGCCTCATCGTCAACGTCATCACGCCGACCTCGGCGAACATAATAGGAACCGGCCTTGGAGCAGGCAGCTACAGCGGCGATTTGTCCAACGCGACAGGGCTCGGAATATCGGGCATGAGCTTCGACCTTTCGTCGGGCGCGCCGTACTTCAAAATAATCATAGAGAAGGTCGACAGGCCGGCCGGCGTCGAGCCGAAGGAAACGAACTTCCAGTACGTCCAGATAAGCGTGGTCGGAACTGCGCCAGAGAAGATAAGCAACATAGGGGTGACAGTGAAGGTGGACAAGGCATGGATAGGCCTGAACAGGATAGACAAGGACAGCATCGTCCTCAGCTATTGGGACAACGGCTGGAGGGAGCTCGGCATGACCAAGGCAGGCGAGGACGGGGGCTACATGTATTACAGGACCAACGCGCCTGGAATAGGGCTCTATGCAATAAGCGGGAAGAAGTCGCCGCTTGTCGCGATACCCATGCCAGGGCTGCCGATACTGCAAGTGAGCGTGCTGATAAGCGAGCTGAACCTGCTCATACTGGCGTATCCGCTCATGTTCGCGATGATAATCCTGGCGCTCGTGCTGTTCTTCCTGCTGGTGATGTACGGAAGAAGGATAAGGGCGAAGATAAGGAGGATGGAGATAATAGAGACATTGAAGAACCTCCTGAAAGGAAGGAAAAAGGTTAAAAGATAGGCAAGCACAATCTTTCTCTATGAAAACACCCGCAATAGCCGCCATAATGCTCGTGATGATGGCGCCCCTGGCGCTCGGCCAGAACATAACGACCGCAGAGGACTGCGTGAAGGCGCTGGAGGACGCGCAGGTGAAGATAACCGCGCTCGGAAGGATATACTACCTGTTCTCGATACTCTTCGCGCTCCTGCTGATGACTATAGCGTTCTCGGCGCTCTATATAGTCAGAGCCAGGCGCAGGCTGAGGAGGCTCGAGGAGATAGAGGCCTACGAGGAGATAAAGAAGGCCGAGAGGAAGGAGAGGGCTTACAGGCCGAAGGAGGAGAAGAAAGGGTTCTTCTCGAGGCTGCTCAGGGGCACGAAGGGGGCGGCGGCCAAGAAAACGGCGAGGGCAAGGGTCCCGGCGAAAAGAAGAACGGCGAAGAAGCCCCTCAAGAGCAAGATGTACAGAGGTCCGGAAAGATGGCCGAAGACGAGATAGACGCGTTCCTTGACGAGATAGTGCTCGACCTGAGGAGGCAGCTCAGAAAAAAGCTCGGGAAGGAGGAGAAGGACATAAGGGCGCTTGAAACCTCGATAAGGAAGCTCGAAACCACGATCTCCTCCCTAAGGAAGGAGCTCAAGAGGGAGAAGGAAAAGGAGGGGCATGTGGACAAGGCAGTCAAGCGCTCGCTGAAAAATCTGGAAAGCTCGCTCAATTTCATGAAGAAGCAGCTGAAAAGAGAGGTCGAAGGCGAGGGAGACAAAGAAATAAAAGCTTTGATTGAGAAAGCAATACAAAGGAAGGCAAGTAGGATAAAGGAAAGGGAAAGAGGGCCAAAGGAGCTCGTGATAAAGAGAGGATGATTATGAACTTCAACATACTGGAGGAGAAGCACAACCCTGCGCTGAAAAGGAAGGAAATCATAATAGAGATGGATTTCGGCAGGGCTGCGACGCCCTCGAAGGCGGACCTGCAGGCCGTGCTCGCGAAGGACCTCAAGGCGGAGGTGGAGCAGGTGGAGATAACCAAAATAATGACAGGCTTCGGGATGAGCAGGGGCAAGGCTTGGGTAAAGCTTTGGGATGAGAAGAAGGTCCAGCCCTATGCGAAGAAGGCCGCGCCGGCCGAGGCACCGGCAGCGCCGGCCGCAGCGCCAGCGGCGGAAGAGAAGAAAGGGTGATTGATTGGGAAAGAAGAAGGGGAGCAAGGAAAGAAAGGGGAAGAAGCCGAGGAGCAAGAGCAAGCACAGAAAAAGCAGCAGGCGCACGAAGTACGCAGAAGGCAAGGCCAAGGGAAGGTTCTGCCCGAGGTGCGGGCCAGGCATATTCCTGGCCGAGCACAAGGACCGCGTTGCTTGCGGGAAATGCGGATATGCGGAAATGCAGAAGAAATAAAAGCCTGCCTGCCAATTCTTAGGGCATGATATGCCTGGGCATAGAATCGACAGCTCACACGTTCGGGGTCGGCATTGCTGACGAGACAGGCGTCCGATCCAACGTGAGGGACATATACTTGCCGAAGAAGGGAGGGATACATCCTGCCGAGGCAGCCAACCACCACGCCGAGGCCGCGGCCCAGACCATCAGGAAGGCGCTCGAGGCAGCCGGGCTGAGCTCAAAGGACATCGATGTTGTGGCGTTCTCGCAGGGCCCGGGCCTGCCGCCGTGCCTGCGCATCGGCGCGGTTGCGGCAAGGGCGCTCGCGCTAAAGCTGGGAAAACCCCTTCTTGGCGCGAACCACTGCATCTCGCACATAGAGATAGGCAAAATGGCCACGGGCGCCAAAGACCCGGTGACGCTCTACGTCTCGGGCGGGAACACGCAGGTGCTGGCGTTCACAGAAGGCCGGTACAGGGTGTTCGGGGAGACCCTCGACGTCGCGATAGGCAACGCCATAGACCAGTTCGCCCGCTCCGCCGGCATAGCGCATCCCGGCGGGCCGAGAGTGGAGGAGCTGGCCCGCGGCGGCAGATGGATCGGCCTGCCTTATGTTGTCAAAGGAATGGACCTCTCGTTTTCAGGGATACTGACAGCAGCGCTTGACAAAGCGCGCACAGAGCGGCTGGAGGATGTGTGCTTCTCCCTGCAGGAGACCTGCTTCGCCATGCTCACCGAAGTCACTGAAAGGGCGGTCGCGCACACGGGCAAGAGCGAAGTTCTGCTGACGGGAGGCGTGGCCGCGAACAGGCGGCTGAGGGGGATGATAGAGGCCATGTGCAAAGAGCGCGGCGCCCGCTTCTTCGCGGTGCCGGCGGACCTTGCGGGCGACAACGGGGCGATGATAGCCTGGCTCGGGCTGCTCATGCACAGGGCCGGAATGAAGCAGAGCCTCGCAGAAACGAAGACGAACCGCTTCTGGCGCACCGACGAGGTCGAGGCCGCGTGGATATGATATTTAAGGACCGGCAAAAAATAAGAGATAGGTGATAAACGTCCAGAAACAGGAGAGAATACTGGTGACGTCGGCGTGGCCGTACGCGCACACCTTGCCGCACCTAGGCAACCTTGTGGGATGCGTGCTTCCCGGCGACATAATAGCGCGCTACTTCAGGCTGAAGGGCGCGAAGACCCTGTACGTTTCCGGCAGCGACGTGCACGGCACACCGATGGAGGTCGAGGCGTTCAAGCAGGGCATCGCGCCCGAGGAGCTCGCCGAGCGCAACCATGCGGCCATAAAGGCGCTCTTCGAGCGATGGAACATAAGGTTCGACAACTACACCACCACGCACACGGATTTCAACAAGCAGACAGTCTATGACATCTTTGAGCGCTTGTGGAAGAACGGGATGCTCAGGGACGGGGAGCTGGAGCAGCCGTTCTGCAGGACCGACAACCGCTTCCTGCCGGACAGGTGGATAGAGGGCGAATGCCCGTTCTGCGGAGGCCTCGCCCGCGGGGACCAGTGCAACGACTGCGGAAGGATACTGGACCCGAAGGACCTGATAAGCCCCTACTGCGTAATCTGCAAGGAGAGCAACGTCGAATTCAGGAAGACGCACCACCTTTTCCTGGACCTGCCGAAGCTCAAGCAGAAGCTTGAGGCGTACCTCGAGGAGCATCCCGAATGGCCGGAGAACGCGAAGAACTTCACTGCGGAATACCTGAAGAACCTGCAGGAAAGGCCCATCACGAGGGACATAAAGTGGGGGTTTCCAGTGCCCCTGCCTTGGTACGAAAACAAGGTGTTCTATGTCTGGTTCGACGCGGTCCTAGGATACGTATCGGCTGTCAAGGAGCTTTGCGCCAAGACAGGCGAGAACTGGGAGGACTGGTGGAAGAGCAAAGACACGCGCGTCATACAAACGCTCGGCAAGGACAACATCACGTTCCATACGGTGATATTTCCCGCGATGCTCATCGGCGCGGACGACGGCTACATGCTTCCGGACTACATAGCCTCGTACGAGTTCCTGGCGGCAAAGGGCGTGAAGTTCTCGAAAAGCAAGGGAGTTGGGCTGAACATAGAGGCGGCGCTCGAGCTGAGGCCGGCGGACTACTGGCGGTACGCGCTGGCGGCGCTCCTGCCCGAGGGCAAGGACAGCGAGTTCACGCTCGAGGAGCTCCAGCGGCGCGTCAACAACGACCTCGCCGACGTGCTTGGCAATTTCGTGCAGCGCACGCTGGTGTTCATAAAGAACAACTACGGCGGAAAAGTGCCTGAGAAGAAGAGGCTGGCTCCGGACGACGGGGACATGGTCGAGAAGTACAAGGACCTCGTCGACGAGGCGGTGAAATCTTACGAGAAGATAAAATTGAGGGAGGCGCTCGCGACGATAGTGAAAATGGCCGGCGAAGGGAACGCATACATCAACAGGAAGGAGCCATGGCACCGCGTCGGAGAACCGAGCGCGGCGAACACGCTTTATGTTTGCGCGAACATGGTGAGGGGCCTTGCGATTTTGCTCGAGCCGTTCATGCCGGCCTCCGCGGAGGCGATATGGAAGCAGCTGGGGCTGAATGGAAAGGCCGGGGAGCGCGGCAACCTCGCGAAAGCCAAGGAGTTCGGCCTTGAAGGCGGGCACAAGATAGGCGAGCCGGAACCGCTGTTCCAAAAGATAACTGATGATGAACTGGGCGCATGGAAAAAAAGATTCGAAAAAGAGGTGGGATACGTGAAGCTGGAGGACTTCGAGAAGCTCGACCTGAGAGTCGCCGAGATAAAGTCTGCGGAAGAGATAAAAGGCAGCGACAAGCTGTACAAGCTCGAAATCGACCTCGGCGGCGAACGCAGAACGATAGTGGCCGGGATAAGGAAGGGATACAGCCAGGACGAGCTCGTAGGCAAGGAGATAATCGTCATCGCGAACCTTGAGCCGGCGAAAATACGCGGGGTGGAGAGCAATGGCATGCTCCTCGCGGCGACGGAAGGCGACAAGGTGGTCGTGCTCACGCCCGACAAGAGGATAAGGCCCGGAAGCAGGATAAGCTGATCTGAGCCAAATCTAAAGAAAACGGAACTTGATTGAAAAAGGGAAAGCCCTCACATGTCCCTTGTTATGTGAGCAAAGCTCGGGGTGAGGATTATCCAGTCTTCGTCTATTCCGGCTATGTCGCCGCTTAGAGCTATGCAGGTCTTCCTGAGCTTCTCTATAGCCCTCTTGAGCTCAGAAAGGTCCTTGTCCTTCAGGCTCTTTATCTTGACCAGCACTATGCTCCCGTCCCTTATGGCCTTCTGTATCCTGTCGGAATCCGCAAAGTCGTCTATCCTGTCGACTTTTATCGGAATCTTTCCGGACGGAGCGCCTGCCGACGCGGTGTCAAGCTCTATGTACTCGTCTTCTCCAAGTTCGCTGAACCCTCTTCCGAACAGCTTTTCAAGAACCATTGGTTTCGCCTCCTTTATTTTGAAATCATCTCAATATGTAATGTGGGTGCAGATATAAATATCTATTTTTGGCGGGATTCCAGCATGGAAACTATGTTCCAAATCTGCGTGCGGGTGTACATGGGTATGTTCGGGTCGTTCGAGACCTCATCAAGATAGGAAATGACGGTGTTTATCCTCAGATCCGCGGGCTCGCTGTCCTTCTTAAGCGTCTCTATACTCTCAAGAATCCTGTCCCTTATGTTCCTCGGGACGGTCCTGTCGTCCGCCACCTGCTGCAGCATGGCTATTATGTCCTCGAACATTTCGAACACTGCTCCCCGCTCTCATCAGTCGCATCACGCTTTGATTATCTTAGCAATCCGAGGCTTAAATAGCTTGTCACTCGAGCTTCCTGGCCTTCTTTCCGGTCTTTTTCTCGGCATACTTGAGCACGAGCGCGAAGGCCTTGTGCACCTCTCCGGGCTTCGTCCCGTTCGCCGAGCCCGCCTGGGCGTGTCCGCCGCCGGAGCCGCCCACGAGCCCGCCTACCTCCCTGAACACATCGGCGAGGTTCATGGCGTATTTCTCTATCGTCTGGCGGCCGCGGCTTGATATCCTTATTTCGTCCTTCTTCACAGCAGCGACAACAGCTATGTCCGCGCCGGCCTTGACCAAGGCGCGGCAGGCTGCCGCCTCGTGAGAGGCGAGCTTTGAGAACACAATTATGATATCATCGAGCTTGTATGCCTCGGCGCGCATTGCGGCCTTGAGGCCGGCTACGCGTTCGGACTCGTCAACGGGCGTCTCGATCATCTGCACGACTTCCTCTATGCTCGCGCCGTCGCCTATCAGCTCGATCAGGGCCTCGAGTTCGGCCTTTCCCGCGAGCCTCATATGGGCAGTATCGGCGATTATCCCGGCCATCAGGAGCTTCGCTAGCTCACCGCCTATCGCGAATCCGCATCTCTTGACGACATCAAGGACAATCTGGGACGCAGACTTCGCGCCGCTATCGATAAGCGCGGCCTTCGCCTTTTCAGCGAGCTTGCCGGGCTCATGGTGGTCTATGAGAATGTCGACCCTAAGATTCTTCACAGATGCCAGCTGCTCCGGGGAGGAGGTGTCGACCACAACGACGTGATCGAACTTGGAGCAATCGGGGTCAACTAGGATATCCCTGCCTTCGGCAAGCTTCTTTGCCTGGCGCGAGACGGATTCGCCGACGCCGACTCTCGCGCTGACGCCGCGCTGCCTGAGGCAGAGCGCGAGCGAAACTGCAGATGCTATAGCATCTATATCCGCGTTGTGGTGAGTCAGGACGAGGACGCTGCCCTTCAGGGCCTTCAGAGCCGAAATGGCATTTTCCATAAGAACTGAATGCGTTGCGGGCTTTAAAAGGCGAAGTAGACAGGATTAATACTCGGTTAAAAGGGTTAAAAAGAAAGGTTTATATACCTGCAAAATGTATGATGGAATACACGATTTCAAAGGGAGGATGAGACGAATGATGAACGGAACAAACAGGCAGCGCGAAATGCCGCCGATCGACGGCTTCATGAAGTACGGAATGGACCAGCAGGACAAGCTCGAGCAGGCGCTCGAAATAGTGAACAGCCGCACCGGCTACTTCAAGGAAATGGAAGAGGAAGAGGCGATAAGGGAGCTGGAGGGCGTGGCTTACGCGAAGAGCGTCGACATCGACGACCCGGCGACCACGCCGGAGGAAATCGCAGACGCCTTCACGGAAAAGCCCGCATTTTCGCGTTACGAAGAGGACTGAAACCCTGTTTTTGGCGATGAGAATGGCGTGCTACATAAAATACTCCTTTACGAGCAGGGAGCTCTACGACGCGGCGCGGCACGCGGGCGCAAGAATGGTAAGACTCGACGAGCAAGAAGGCGTGTACGAAGTGGAAGTGCCTGCAGTGCTTGAAGCGAAATTCGAAAGAAGGCTGGGACTTCCCGGCCCGCTGAAAACGCGCTAGCCCGCCTCTTCGTCGCTTTCGGCCTTCTGCGCTGGCGCGCCAGAAAGCATCTTCTGAAGGCCGGTCTGCAGCTCCAATGCCTTGTCCTTTGCGGCGCTCTCCTGCTTCTCCAGCGCCTTGAGCCTTACGTCTATGGTTTCGTTCCTCTCCTGCAGCTCCTTCTTCATGTCCTTCTTCGAGCTCTTGATGAGGATCGGCCCGACAGCCTTGAATACCTCGTCGCTTTCCTTTGCCTTTTCCAGCTCTTCGAGGGCCTTGTCGTTCTCCATCCTCTGTATGCTCATGCCCTCCTTCTGTATGGCTATGCTCTGCATCTGCTGCCTGAGCGCCTGCAGCTGCACGAACATCTGCTGGGCTTCGGGCGGGAGCGACAAAGGCTTCTCCTTACTCAACATCATCCACCTCCGTTGCGGTCTTCACCAATTTCAGGCACGAATTCACGCCTGTAAGCAGGCCGGAAATGTCCTTGGCTTCGACCTTGACAAGCAGCCCGCTTTTTGAAGCGTCCATCGAGGCGCTGAACTTGGGGCTTTCCTCCATATCGGGTTCGATGGCCTTCAGAACATTGTCCGGGTTTTTGCAGGGAATATCTATCTCGGCTCTCATATCGCCGCTACCTTCCTGACGGTCTTGGGCCTGGATTTCATAAGGATCCTGTATCCGCAGAACGGGCACCTTATCCTTTCCTTCAGGCTCTCCATGTCTATCTCCTTTCCGCATTGAAGGCATTTGTACATTCTCATTCACCGCTCGCATAGAGCTTTTTCACGGCCTCGCCAACAGCGGACGAGGGGAAATAGGCCGCGCCGGCGAACTTGGCGTTGCACTTCCTGCAGCTCCATATGCCGGCGGCGACTCGCTTGAGCGCGGGGCGCTCGCAGTACGGGCAGACCTGCCTCTTTCTCTGCTCCTTCTCGATGACGGCAATTATCTTCTTGCAGCGCATGCCGTACCTCGGGCCGTACCTTCCGGTTGTCCCGACCTTTTCAGTCGCCATGAAAATCCTCTAACTACTGATGACGCCGAAGGTTTAAAAAGCTACTTGGGGAGGAGCTCCCTTAACTCCCTTCCCTTTGCGAGCGAAAGCTCCACTGCCCTCCTCACCTCGTCGACGGTGAAGAAGCCCACGCCAGCTTTTTGCATCGCGCAGAGTTCGCCATTCTTGGTCGTGGTCACTGTCAGCTGGCAGTCCCTGGCCTCCTCCTCCTCTAGGCACGCGTCCAGCACCAGCGAGCTGCCTATCTTCGACACCGTCACAGGGACCGGCACGTCCTTCACAGGCAGCCTCTTGCGCTTCTCGACCGGCGTGTCCTTGATTATTTTCTCGTTCTCGATATCATAGTCCGGCATCCTCGTAGTCAGCAGCGCGGCTATCGCGGCCAGACCGCAGGCATCCATCAGGTTTCCGTCGTGGTCGAGCACATGTATGTCGATATGGACCGCCCAGACCTTCTCATTGGGCTTTATGCAGAGCTTCTCCATGTCTATCGCTTTGCACT